>JAEWFE010000004.1 GCA_023389005.1 Bacillota bacterium | reverse complement strand
CACTTAGCAGACAAAAGATAGCCCTTTTTGTTATTGATGAAGCCCATTGCCTTTCTCAGTGGGGGGTGGATTTTCGACCGGAGTATCGCAATTTAAAATGGGTGAAAAAGCAATTACATGATCCGACCACTTTAGCTTTAACCGCAAGTGCACCCCAAAAAGTTAAAGCGGAAATTCAAGAGTTGTTGCTACATCCTGATGCTCAAGTATTTGAATTGCCAGTGAACCGTCCAAATATCTATTTACAAGTTGAAAAAACGAATGATAAAGAAGCCGTATTGTTGAAATATTTAAAAGAATTATCGGGGACAGGGATTATTTATTGCGCTACCCGTGTGCAAGTGGAAGAATTGTATGAACGTTTAAAAAAAGATTATTCGATTGGTTATTATCATGGAGGCCTTTCTAGTAATCAACGACGCTTGCTGCAAACTCAATTTCAAAAAAATCAATTGCAACTATTGGTAGCGACGAATGCATTTGGAATGGGAATCAATAAGCCAGATATTCGTTTTGTGATTCATTATGATTTGCCGGATAATTTGGAAAGCTATATACAAGAAATTGGTCGGGCGGGACGAGATGGTGAGCCGAGCATTGCGATTTTACTTTATCAAAACCATGATGAACAAATTCATTATTATATGCAAAATCAAACAAGGAACGAACGTGAAGTCTTTGAGTTGTTAGATGTACCTAAAAATGGTGCACAAAAATATTTTAGTGAATTGCAACAAAAATGGTTTCGCCAAATTCAGCATGAAGATTATCATTTATTTATGGAGGAAATTAAAGCCAACGAGAAAATAAAGCAAGCACAGTTACAGACAATGTTAGGCTATATCCATACGAATCAATGCCGGCGTGATTTTATAGCTCAGTATTTTGATAACTCATTGCCAGATAAACAAGCACAATGTTGTGACAATCATGGGCCTTTTGATTATCAATTATTAATGAAATCAAACATTCAAAATGAAAAAATAGCGAATTGGCAAGAGGTTTTGCTAAAAATTTTTTAAGTTAATCGATTCTCCTAAATTTTTTGAACACAAGTAATCTTTGCTATGATATAATGAGACGGAAAGACTGTAGGAGGGATTATTTTGCGAAATAAAGATAAGAAAAAAGAAACAGAAAATCTAAATGAACCATGGGAACAACCTATTTACAATGTAGAAGGTCAAGAAGATCAAATGCCTAGTCGCATGCAACAAGGCAGAAGAAAACGCGGTAATAGCAAATTTTTAACGATTGTCTTACTTTTGTTATTCTTAATTGCCGCATGTCCGGCCGCATTTGGTATTTGGAAACATTATGTAGATAATCAACCAAAACAAACACAAACAACTAAATCAAGCACGAAAAAATCAAGTGCTTCCCAAACAAAGGAAAGTTCAGCAACTACGAGTGAATCAACCACTCAATCCGAAGAAACCCAAACAAGTTCAAGTGAAGCAACCAATGTAGAAAACCAAGAAGCAACTGAAAATGCTGCTGAACAAAATACCCAAGAAAATCAAGAGGGCCAAAATAGCCAAAATGGTGAAACAACTACTGAAAATGGCGCAGAATATACAACTGTTCAAGCTGGTGAAGGTCCGGCAACAGTTGCTAGTCGAACAGGTGTCAGTGTAGAAGATATTTATCGTTTAAATGGAATGACTGCTGATAACTTCCATTTAACACCAGGACAACAAATTCGAATTAAATAAAAATAGAGATACTGGGGGCGTGTCTCCTCAGTCTCTTTTTGTGTAAATAGTGATTTAGTTAGGGGTAATGGAATGAAAAAAATAAATATTGCAATCGATGGTCCGGCTTCATCTGGGAAAAGTACCGTTGCGAAAATAATTGCCAAAAAATTAGGATTTATTTATACCGATACAGGAGCGATGTACCGTTCAGTGACCTATCTAGCTTTAAAACATCAAGTCAGTTTGGATGATGAGCAAGCTTTAGTTTCACTTATTTTACGCTTTCCTATCGCTTTTAAACAAGGAAGTGAACAACAACTTGTTTTTGTGGATGGTCAGGATGTGACTAAGGAGATTAGGATGCCAGAGGTAACCAAAAATGTCTCCAAAGTGGCTGCTTACAAGTTAGTCCGTGAGCAATTAGTGAAACAGCAACAAGCCATTGCTAAAGATGGTGGGGTCGTCATGGATGGCCGTGATATTGGGACCGTGGTTTTACCTTATGCGCAAGTGAAGGTCTTTTTGGTCGCTAGTGTTGAAGAACGTGCGAGAAGACGTCATAAAGAAAATCTAGAAAAAGGAATTCCAAGTGATTTTGAAGAATTAAAAGTTGCCATTGAAAAAAGAGATTATTATGACTCTCATCGCGAAAATTCGCCACTTGTGCAAGCTGTAGATGCGGTAAGTATTGATACAACGGGAATGAGCATCGATGAAGTCGTTCAAGCTATCATTAATTTAGTAAATGACGAAAATTCAGCAAAAAAATAAAAGAAATTATTGGAAATCGCTTTATTTTTTTGTGAAATTGCAATAAACTAGATACTGTAGTGTATACATGAACAGATGTTGGTCAGGAGGAAATTAGGTATGACGGAATTTGAAGGACAAGTAACAGAAACAATGGAAGAAGCTTTAAATAGCGTTCAAGAAATTCATATTGGCGATATTGTCAAAGGTGAAGTGTTAGCTATTGAAGACAAGCAAGTCATTGTTGCGATTTTGGGAACAGGCTTAGAAGGTGTGATCCCAGCAAAAGAATTATCTACAACACCAACTGATGATTTAGAGTCATTAGTAAAAGTCGGTGATGAATTAGATTTAGTAGTGATTTCAAGAATCGGTAATGATAAAGAAAATGGTAGCTACTTATTATCTAAACGTCGCTTGGATGCTAAAAAATTATGGGAAGAAATCGAAGTAAAATATGCTGCAGGTGAAGTCGTTGATGCAACTATTACCAACGTGGTTAAAGGTGGTTTAGTGGCAGATTTAGGTATTCGTGCATTTATTCCTGCTTCAATGGTGGAAGACCATTTTGTTAAGGACTTTAGTAAATATAAAGGCCAAACCTTAAAATGCAAGATTGTTGAAATCGAACCAAGCGAAAATCGCTTAATTTTATCACATAAAGTTGTTGCTGAAGAAGAAAAGCAAAAACAAAAAGAAGCGGTATTTGCTTCAATTCATAAAGGAGATCAAATTGAAGGGACTGTCGCTCGATTAACGAACTTTGGCGCATTCATTGATTTAGGTGGCGTTGATGGACTTGTTCATGTTTCTGAAATTTCTCATACACATGTAGCCAAACCAAGTGATGTCTTAAAAGTCGGTGAAAAGGTAAATGTTTTAGTTTTATCTGTTGATCCAGCTAGCGATCGTATTTCATTATCTATTAAAGATACTCTACCTGGACCATGGGATGATATTGAAGATAAAGCACCCGTTGACAGTGTGTTGACAGGAACAGTGAAACGCTTGACAAGTTTTGGTGCTTTTGTGGAATTATTCCCTGGCGTAGAAGGTCTGGTGCATATTTCACAAATTGCGCACAAACACATCGCTACACCGCACGAAGTCTTAAAAGAAGGTGAAGAAGTTAAAGTTAAAGTTTTGGAAGTATCTCCAGAAAATCAACGTATTGCTTTAAGTATCAAAGCACTTGAAGAAAAACCAGAACCAAAAGTTGAAGAAGTAGTCGCTGAAGAAGAAAGCTATGAACTACCAGAAGAATCAACTGGTTTTACTATGGGTGATATTTTAGGAGAAGCTTTAAAAACTGAAGAATAAGTCTTTAGATAAAAACCAACTAAATTTTCTTGTTCTGTATACCAAAAAGAATAGTAAAGGCGCAATTTATCCATTTTTCAAGGTGTTGCGCCTTTTTTTACTTGCAAGATGATGAAAGTTTCGGTAAACTAATTGAGATTGAAAAAAATGGAGGGAAGAAAATGGCAAATCCAACTATTGCAATTGTCGGTCGTCCCAATGTCGGTAAATCAACTATCTTTAACCGAATTGCCGGGGAACGTATTTCGATTGTTGAAGATACTCCTGGAGTGACGCGAGATCGTATTTATGCAACAGGCGAATGGCTAGGTCGTGAGTTTAGTATTATTGATACTGGTGGAATTGACCTAGGTGACGAACCATTTATGGAGCAAATTAAAGCCCAGGCCCAAATTGCGATTGAAGAAGCAGATGTAATTATTTTTATTTCCAGTGTTCGTGAAGGGATTACTGATGCAGATGAGATGGTTGCACGCATGCTTTATAAAAGTAAAAAACCTGTGATATTAGCAATAAATAAAGTAGATAATCCAGAATTAAGAAATGATATCTTTGAATTTTATGCGCTAGGATTAGGCGAACCATTTCCGATTTCAGGGAGTCATGGATTAGGAATCGGGGATGTCTTAGATGAAGCTGTGAAACACTTTAGTACTGAAATTGAACCTGAAGATGATAGTATTATCAAATTTAGTTTGATTGGACGTCCAAATGTCGGCAAATCATCACTCATTAATGCGATTTTAGGGGAAGAACGGGTCATTGTTTCTGATGTCGAAGGAACAACACGTGATGCCATTGATACGCATTTTATCAGCGAAAATGGTCAAAAATTTACCATGATTGATACAGCCGGAATGCGCAAACGAGGCAAGGTCTATGAATCAACAGAAAAATACAGTGTCATGCGGGCGATGCGAGCAATTGACCGTTCGGATGTGGTATTATTTGTGATCAATGCTGAAGAAGGGATTCGTGAACAAGATAAGAAAGTCGCTGGTTTTGCACACGAAGCAGGTAAAGGTGTCATTATCGTGGTGAATAAGTGGGATCTTGTCGAAAAAGATACGAATACGATGCGCGATTTTGAATTAGAAATTAGAGAAGAATTTCAATATTTAGATTATGCGCCAATTATTTTTGTATCAGCGAAAACGAAACAACGCTTGAATAAGTTGCCAGCGATGATTGAAGAAGTAAGTGCAAATCAAAACTTACGCGTACCTTCTGCAGTCCTTAATGATATTATTATGGATGCTGTGGCCATTAATCCAACACCAACAGATAAAGGAAAGCGCCTAAAAATCTTTTATGCGACTCAAGTTAGTGTGAAACCACCAACCTTTGTCATATTCGTAAATGAGGAAGAATTAATGCACTTCTCTTATGCACGCTTTTTAGAAAATCAGATTCGTAAAGCATTTACTTTTGAAGGTACACCGATAAGAATTATTGCACGAAAAAGAAAATAACGGGAACACTTTCAATTATTTTCTTAGTTTGTAATCAAAATGAAACAAACAACCTACGAAAATACAACGAAAAGTCTTGATATTAAAGGCTTCTTGTGATAACTTAGTAACAGGATATTGATTCATTATTCAATATTTCTCACTAGCCTTGGACCACTCAAGGATGGTGAATGGTGTTTAACATCACATCAAAAATCAGGAGGTGAATCATCCATGGCAAATAAAGCAGAATTAATCGAAAAAGTTGCAGCGGCTACAGATTTATCCAAAAAAGACGCTACTGCTGCAGTAGACGCTGTATTTTCAGCAATCCAAGACGCTTTAGCTAACGGTGAAAAAGTTCAATTAATCGGTTTTGGTAACTTTGAAGTTCGCAATCGTGCAGAACGTAAAGGACGTAACCCTCAAACGAACGAAGAAATTATTATTCCAGCAAGCAAAGTTCCTGCATTCAAACCAGGTAAAGCTTTGAAGGAAGCCGTTAAATAAGGT
>JAEWFE010000332.1 GCA_023389005.1 Bacillota bacterium | reverse complement strand
CATCCACGATTTGCATCAATTTTTCTTCGTTAAAATCAAAGTAAGTCGCTTCCCAGTTATTAATCAGCGTTGGGCGTTCTTTTCCTTGATATTTTCCACGAACCAAATGTTGATTAAATAAATCATGGTAAGTTGCGGATAATTGGTTAAGACCTTGATCACTGTACACGAATACGGCTTCCGGTGTGGTAAAACTCATGTTTGGCTGCAATTGCCAATTAAACTGAAAAGAATTTATTCCCATTATCAGACGCGTTTGTTGATACTGATCTTGTTGCACCACTGCTTCAAAATTGCCGCTATAGACTAAGCAACAACCGAAAGCTTCTCCATGAAATTCCGTAGTGGTTGGTTCGACAAGGGCCACAAATGGATTTTGCATATGACTACTTGCACCGCGTTTGCTATCAAAAATTCGAATCCCTTGCGTAATGGCTTGACGTCCAATTTGTCGCTCATGTCCCCAAGCACCATGTAAATCAATCACTTCTAGCTCTCTAGCATAAAAATCAAGATTGCTACTTGCTAAACGCTGAATCGCAACGGTCTGAGTCCCTTGATTTTCTAGACGAGCAGATCTTGTCAATACTGCCAACTCTTTAAAAATTGTATAACTCAAAACCAAGCGTAATTTTGCGACTTCATCGACTAGAATAAGCTCTAAAGTTTCCGCCTGAGCTTCATTAGCATAAGTGACCGGTAACCCTGGTAATGCTTTTTTACCATCGAATATTCGATAGTCTTGATAGCGAAAATCACAAATGGTTGAACCATCTTTGAATTGTAGCTGAATAGCTGGTTCGCGAAAATCGCCATTTCCATGACTTGGATATTCCATCAACATCGTATCTAAAGAAAAGGTACGATCAGTCGCTTCACTCGGATTTGGTGAAAACGCGCGGTCAATGCGACGATAACGATGTAAATTCGAATAACCTTTAATTTTCTTACCAAAATAAAGATGATTGACATACCCAAAGTCTTCAATTTGGATCAAATAACTTATTTTTTCGTTAAATAAGTGAAATACATTTATTTTCTCATCAAAAATTATCATTTAGCTACTCCTCAAAATTATTTTACAGAACCATTAGTCATACCAGAAATAATGTTCTTTTGGAAAATCAAGTAGACGATTAAGATAACGATAATCCCTACAACATAAGAAGCAAAACTTGGACCATAATCACTGAAATATTGTCCTTGATAGTTGTATTGGAATAATGGTAGTGTCCAGTTTGAATTATCTTTATTTAGAATTAATAATGGTAACAAGAAGTCATTCCAAATCCACAAAGCATTAATGATTAATGTCGTTGCGTGCATTGGTTTCATCAATGGAAATGCAATTTGGAAGTACATCCGAAACTTACCACAACCATCAATTTCTGCAGCTTCATCCAACTCTTCAGGAATAGCTGTTTTGATATAACCTACATACAAGAATAAAGTCTGTGGAATCGCATAAGCTAAATACAAAATGATTAATCCAGGGATATTTGAAAGGCCTAATTTTGTCATCATTGTCGTAATAGGAATCATAATGACTTGGAAGGGAACAAAAATACCTAGAATCAAGAATGAATACATCAAGGCAAAGGCTTTTTTCTTAGATAAATTCCGAGCAATTGAAAAAGCTGCCATTGGTACAAAAAAGGTAATTAAAACAATTGAAAATACCGAGATAACTGCTGAATTCAAGAAATATTGACTAATCCCATCATCTAGTAGACGTTGGAAATTATCCATCGTAAATGGGTTCGGTAAACCAAAGAAATTACCTGTGATTTGACTTGTTTCTTTAAAAGAGGACAAGACGGTGAAATACAGTGGAATAAAGATTAAACAAAATCCCAGTATCAAAGCTAGATAACTAAAAACAGTTCCTTTACGTTTCATCTTCTACTCCTCCTATACTTCAAACTTTCTAGATAAACGAATTTGTAAGATTGAGATAATGGCAATCACGATGAATAATACAACCGCAATCGCATTGGCATAACCATATTGATTATTTTGGAAGGCATAGTTATAAACTAATAATCCAAGAGTGGTGGTTTTATCGTTTGGTCCGCCACCAGTTAAGGCGTAAACTAAATCAAAGGCCGTTAACCCAGATTTCAACGCCATGATAAAGACCATACTCAACGAAGGTAATAAATACGGAATTTCAATATTTAAGAACTTCTGCCAATTATTTGCCCCATCAATGTCGGCTGCTTCTAAGATATCTTCGGGAATACTTTGTAAACCAGCTAAGAAGATAACGACTGGCATCGCAACACCTTGCCAGAGAGCTACAAATAACACTCCCCAAAATACCGTATGCTCATTAGCAATTAAGTTTTGCGATAAAAACTCAATTCCTAATTTTTCTCCTAATTGTGGTAAACCGTAGTTAAATAATTGTTTAAAGATCAATCCTAAAGTTACCGTACTTAGCACTGCAGGGAAGAAGTAGGCTGTTCTAAAAAAGCCTACTCCTTTCATCTTGCGGTTTAATAAACGCGCAATCACAATGCCGAGCACCACTTCACCGATAATGAGGGCAATCGTAAACATTACTGTAAACCCAACTGATTTCATGAAGTAAGAATCAGAAACAATATGTTCAAAATTCTTTAATCCAATAAAATTATAATCTGGGGTTAAACCAGTCCAGTCTGTTAAGCTATAGATAAATCCACGCACCATTGGCACATAGAAGAATACTAACTGTAAAACAATTGGAACGATGACAAATAGCCATGCCCAACTACGATTGAAAAATCCCTTCTTAAACATAATGGTGTGCTCCTTTGTTGATTATTTTTTATTTCTTCATTGTATTGAAGAATGTGTTTAGATCATTTGCTAATTGATCTGGTTTTTGAGAGTTGACATAGTTAACAGTTGCATGCCAGAATTTTTCTTCTGAAGTCCATTCTTTTTGTAACCATACGATTTGTTTATCCGTAAATACATATTGAGTTACACCTTTTGTTTCTTCAAATTTACCATCTGTATCAACAGCAGTAACTGAGGTTGGTGAACCATCTACGTCATAGTATTTTTGCATTGCTGCTTTAGTTGTCATATATTTCATGAATTTATTTGCAGCTTCTTTGTTTTTAGATTTATTTGAAACAGATAAAGCTAAGTCAGCCGCACCAACAGTTAATTCTTGTCCTTCTTTTACGCCTGGATAAGCGAAAGTACGAACTTCAAATTTTGGATGTTGATTTTGAATAGCTGGTAATGCCCAAATACCATTAGGGAAGATTAAAGCATCGCCCTTAGCAAATGTTGCAATGGCATCATCATAAGTTGCCCCAGTTGCATTCTTTTGTCCATTACCATGTAATAAATCTAATTCTTTCGTCACTTGTTGGAATACTTCACTTGATGTTTTAATGCCATCTTTAGGACTGCGAACTAATTCATCATTCGCTGCTTTGAACCCACCGGCTACTGTTGCCCAAGCTAATTGATGGTAACCGTTTAAAGTCCATGAATCTGCTTGTGTTAGCGCTAAAGCAAAAGGCGTTTCACCTTTATCTTTAATTGTGGCAACTAATTTTTCAAAATCATCCCAAGTTTTAGGTACTTCTAATCCTAATTCTTTAAACTTATCTGCATTATAGAAGAATCCCCAAGCATTGTTTGTTAATGGGATAGAATAAATTTTATCATTAATCGCATAGGTTTCAGCTGCACCTTCTTTTAAGTTCTTCAAGTAATCTTTACCAGTTAAATCTTCGAAGACCCCTGCTTTTGCCCATTCTTGGAAATCAGCGTTTTGTGGGTAAACGTTAACTACATCCGGTGTATCTCCACTTGCGATACGTGTCTTCAAGACTTTACCAGCATCTGGTACATTGGTAAATTTAACCTTGATATCTGGATTTTCCTTTTCAAAGTCTTTGATAATTTTTTGTAGTGTTGGTTGCATTTCTTTCTTTTGGCTAAAGAATTCAATCTCTTTCGTTTTACCACCATTAGATGATTTAGACGAATTACCACAGGCAGCTAGTAAACCAACTGCACTAACCAAACTAACACCTACTAACAATTTTTTAGCAACTTTCATGCTTTTTCCCTCCTACAATGGATGCGTTTTCTTTGTTACAACCATATAATAAACGTTCACTAAACATTTGTCAATATTTTATCAGTAAAAATAAAAGTATTTTTTACTAAACGTATTTGATGATAAAAAAAAGACACCTAGTCATTACACTAGATGTCCTAATCAGCAATAAATCAGATTTTTTTCGCTTTCTCGGACCTTTACTTGATACCCTACTTCAACGTTTACTGGAACTTTTCTTTCTTTTAGCAATCGTTGACGTGCTAAACGGACCGCAATTTTACCAATTTCTTCGGCTGCAATATACACACTACTTAAATTTGGCGTTAAAAATTCAGCAACTTCTAAATCATCAAAACTGACAACAGATATATCCTCTGGTATCTTCAATCCTCTCTTTTGTAAAGCACGATAAATTCCCACAGCCATCGGATCACTACCTGCAACAATTGCCGTTGGTAAACAATCTTTTTGTTTCTCCAAAAGTTCCATTGTTAAACGATAGCCATCTTCATAACTCCAATCTCCAAGATAACTGTGTTCAAAATCAGCCAAAGCACTTTCTTTCATCCATTTTTCATAAGCAATATTACGTGCCTCTAAGCCATTGACATTCGTCGTCCCTTCGATTGTCATTACTTGGTTCTTGCCACCAATATAACTGATGTTTCGATGGCCTTTTTCATATAGTCGATTTAGTTGCTGCACCATCGCTTTAGCAAGATTGGTAAACACCGAATCCACTTCATAATGAATTTCTGAACTAGGTACATCCAATACAACAATATGCGGATTCATTTGATAAAGTTGTTCAATCACCTGATTACAAAACCGGCCAATCACCAATATCGCGCCACAGTCCTTTAATTCATCAAGTCTAAATTCCTTATCTTGCTGACGATACAATATTTTTTTGACTTCGACATTACTATTCGATGATTCTGTCAAAATACCAATTCGAATCGAGCGAAAATACGGATCTTCCAACTCATGAATTTCTGAGGCGGTTGTTAAAACCCCTAATTCAATGAGTGGTCCTTTTTG
>JAEWFE010000315.1 GCA_023389005.1 Bacillota bacterium | reverse complement strand
TTTTACCACCTGTGGCGATAATGACACTCGGTGCAAAAAAATCTCCTTTATCACATCTCACTCCTTGAATGGTATGACCATCATGGATGAGTTTTTCAACCGTCGTTTTCATGCATAATTCAACATGGTTTTCTTTTAGTTTAGTAATAAGACAATCAACAATTGTTTTGGATGAATCAGTAGTGGGAAACATTCGCCCGTGATCTTCTTCTTTTAATTGCACGCCTGCTTGGGTAAAAAATTGGATAATATCTTGGTTATTCCATTGATTAAAAGTACTATATAAAAAGCGACCATTTCCTGGAATGTGTTCGATTAAATGTTCGACTGATTGACTATTGGTAACATTACAACGTCCGCCTCCAGTCATCAATAATTTTTTACCGAATTTACGGTTTTTTTCAATAAGCAGTACTTTTGCCCCATTTTCACTCGCACTAATTGCCGCCATCATCCCACTCGTACCGCCACCAATGACAATAACATCATATTTTTGCAAATTTTTCTCACATCCTAATTTTAATGAATTATTTTACTATTTTTTCAGCAAAATAGATGAAATATTTTCAATTTTCAGTTACAATATACCATATCTATATGATTTTTCCGAGCCTTTCACTTGTTTTTTTGAAAATCATTCGGATATCACTGTTGATAGGCGAAGAAAAAACTTTTAGATGTAACGTTCATTCTCATGTTATATTGACGTGATGGAATTTTATGATGAAAAACAGGAAGGAAGTTGTGGTTTATGAGTAAAGTAACGGAGTATGTTGAGAAGATTCAAGCAGAGTTACATGCAAAAGACAGTCATCAAGCAGAGTTTTTACAAGCAATTGATGAATTTATGGAAACCGTTGTCCCATTTTTAGAAGAACATCCAGAATATGTGGATCAAAATTTATTGGCAATTATTACTGAGCCAGAACGCTTAGTCCAATTCCGTGTGCCTTGGCAAGATGATAATGGTAATTGGCAAGTCAATCGTGGCTACCGTATCCAATTTAATTCTGCTTTAGGACCATACAAAGGTGGTTTACGTTTCCATCCTAGTGTAAACTTAAGTATTTTGAAATTCTTAGCTTTTGAGCAAATCTTTAAAAATAGTTTGACAGGTTTACCAATTGGAGGGGGTAAAGGTGGTAGTGACTTTGACCCTAAAGGCAAATCAGATGCGGAAATTATGCGTTTTTGCCAAAGCTTCATGACAGAATTAGCCAAACATATTGGACCAGATACAGACGTTCCTGCAGGTGATATCGGTGTAGGTGGCCGTGAGATTGGTTACTTATTTGGTCAATATAAACGCTTAAAACAATATGATGCAGGTGTCTTAACTGGAAAACCTCTATCTTTCTGGGGGAGCTTAGGACGTACTGAAGCGACTGGTTATGGGGCAGTTTACTTTGTTAAACATTTATTAGCTGATCAAAACGAAGACTTTAATGGTAAAACAGCGATTGTTTCTGGTAGTGGAAATGTGGCAATCTATACTATTGAAAAACTTCAACAATTAGGAGCTAAAGTCATTTCATGTTCAGATTCAAGTGGCTATATCGTGGATGAAGAAGGAATTGATTTAGACTTACTAAAAGAAATCAAAGAAGTGAAGCGTGAAAGATTAACAAGCTATCAAGCCAAACGTCCTTCAGCAAAATATGTAGCCAATGATTCAGTTTGGAATGCAAATCTAAAAGCGGACTTAGCCTTCCCAAGCGCGACTCAAAATGAAATTAATTTAGATCAAGCCAAACAATTAGTCGCAAATGGGGTTAAAGTCGTTGCAGAAGGTGCGAACATGCCATCTACTTTAGAAGCCGCCAACTACTTTATCGAAAATGGCGTACAATATTGCCCGGGTAAAGCCGCTAATGCAGGTGGAGTTGCCGTATCTGCTTTAGAAATGAGCCAAAACTCACAACGCTTAGCTTGGACAAAAGAAGAAGTCGATGCTAAATTGGACGATATCATGCACAATATTTACCGTGCTTGTCGTGATACAGCCACTCACTTTAACCAAAGCCATAACTTATTATTAGGTGCGAATATTGCAGGCTTTGAACGTGTGGCTAAAGCGATGAGTGCTCAAGGATTAGTCTAGGAAATACAAGCAATTTATCTGGAAAAAATAGACATCTGGAGCTTTCAATCTAGTCATTTTGCTAGTTGAAGGCTCCTTTTTTAGAAGTCGTTGAAGGTTTCATTAAATTTCGCGATTTTTTTCACTAATTTTAGGGAATTTACTTGAAAAATTGAAACAAAACACGTAAAGTAATAACTGTATAAACGACGAATTTTTTTAGGAGGAAAACAATGGCTCACATTAAATTTGATTATTCAAAATTAGCTCCATTTGTTAGTGAACATGAATTAGCTTACATGCAAACACAAGTGACAGCTGCAGACAAAGCTTTAAGAGAAAAAACAGGTCCTGGTAACGACTTTGTTGGTTGGTTAGATTTACCAACAAACTATGATAAAGAAGAATTTGCGCGTATCAAAGCAGCAGCGAAAAAAATCCAAGAAGATTCTGAAGTACTTGTTGTAATTGGTATTGGTGGTTCTTATTTAGGGGCACGTGCAGCAATTGAATTTTTAAATCATTCATTCTACAACGTATTACCTAAAGATGGACGTAAAACACCTCAAATCTTCTTTGCTGGTAACTCAATTTCTTCAACTTACTTAGCTGATTTAATTGAATTAATTGGCGACCGTGATTTCTCAGTGAACGTTATCTCTAAATCAGGTACAACGACCGAACCTGCAATTGCCTTCCGTGTGTTCAAAGAATTATTAATTAAAAAATATGGACGTGAAGAAGCAAACAAACGTATCTATGCAACCACTGACCGTGCGCGCGGTGCTGTAAAAGTTGAAGCAGATGCTGAAGGTTGGCAAACATTTGTCATTCCGGATGATGTTGGTGGACGTTTCACTGTATTAACACCAGTTGGATTATTACCAATTGCTGTAAGTGGTGCTGATATCGATGCTTTAATGAAAGGTGCGGCTGATGCTCAAGTTGCTTACTCATCTGATAGCTTAGAAGAAAATGAAGCTTATCAATATGCAGCTTTACGTAATATTTTGTATCGTAAAGGTAAAGCAATCGAAATCTTAGTTAACTACGAACCAGGAATGCAATACTTCTCTGAATGGTGGAAACAATTATATGGTGAATCTGAAGGTAAAGATCAAAAAGGTATCTATCCTTCAAGTGCTAACTTCTCAACTGACTTACACTCTGTTGGTCAAACAATCCAAGACGGTGTAAGAAATATTTTTGAAACAGTTGTGAAAGTTGAAAAACCTCGTAAATCTGTTGTGATCCCTACACAAGAAGATGATTTAGATGGTTTAGGTTACTTACAAGGTAAAGAAGTTGATTTTGTAAATACAAAAGCTTTCGAAGGTACTTTATTAGCCCATACAGATGGTAATGTACCAAACATGTTAGTGAAATTACCTGAAATGGATGCTTATACATTAGGTTATGTCATTTACTTCTTTGAAATTGCTGTAGGTATGTCTGGTTACTTAAACGGGGTTAACCCATTTGACCAACCAGGTGTTGAAGCTTACAAGAAAAACATGTTTGCTTTATTAGGTAAACCAGGTTTTGAAGAATTAGCGAAAGAATTAAATGAACGTCTATAATTCTCACATTTTTAGGCTTAGCTCTCTAATCGAGGGTTAAGTCTTTTTTTGCTATTGAAGCGTAAAAAAATCATCCTTAGCGTGAGAACTAAAGATGATTCTTAAAGTAGGTTATTTGGATTTGTGGGCATGATGTTTTCCTTTCTTTATTTGTTTGCAACAAGGTTTGCCACTGCTTGTTCAATTGTTACACCATAGGCACAGTTGTTTTCGTTGTTAGCATCAATTGCGATAAAGACGTTTTGTGTTGTGTCAAAAGCAATTCGATAAACAAGATTTGT
>JAEWFE010000299.1 GCA_023389005.1 Bacillota bacterium | reverse complement strand
ATCAAACGGTTGATCCACTGCAATTTCTAGATGTTCCGGTGCGATTTTATTGGCAATTTGACAAGCCTCTTGTAAATCTTGGACAAGGATTAATTTGCCATTATTTTCCAATGATTTTTGCGCAATTTCTTTTCGAGGTAATTTTTCTAATTGTTGAATCACTTCTTGTTTGACCTGCTGAAGTAATTTTTCATCATCCGTTATCAACACGGCTTGCGCTAAGGCATCATGCTCAGCTTGGGCTAATAAATCAGCGGCTAGCCATTTAGGATTTGCACTTTGATTGGCAATAATTAAGACATCACTAGGACCGGCAATCATGTCGATATCTACTTGACCGTATACTAAACGTTTAGCTGTTGCCACATAAATATTTCCGGGACCAACAATTTTGTCTACCCGTGGAATAGTCTGCGTTCCGTAAGCTAATGCCGCTACCCCATGAGCACCACCCACTTTAAAAATTTGATTGACACCTGCTATATCAGCCGCAACTAAGACTGCTGGATTCACCTTGCCCTCTTTATTCGGTGGCGTAATTAAGACAATTTCTTTTACACCAGCCACTTTTGCCGGTGCCACATCCATTAAAACGGTACTTGGATAACTAGCAGTCCCCCCTGGAACATAAACACCGACTTTGGCTAATGGTAATATACGTTGCCCCATGATTTCTCCATTTTTCGTGGAAACAAAGCCTTCCCGTTTTTGCTTTCGATGGAAGTCTAAAATACGTTGCCATGCTAACTTCATGACAGACAATAACTCATCGGAAACCTCTTGATAAGCTGCCGATAACTCTTCTTGACTGACTTTTAAATGCTTTAAATGGGCTTGATCAAATTTAGCTGTATATTCAAAAAGCGCCTCATCTTTTCTAGCTTGCACATTTTGAATAATCTCAAGTACACTTTGCGTGACGTCTAAACTTTCGCCGTATTTTCGTGATAAAATTTGTGATAAATCATCTTTCTTTGTTGTATATTCTTTCATCATAGTTGTTGTGCCACCTTTTTGATAACTTCATTCATTTGTACCTGTTTGAAACGATAAGCTGCTTGATTAGCAACGAGTCTAGCTGATGAGTGAGCAATGACCTTTAATACTTCTAAATGATTTTCTTTTAAAGTACGACCTGTCTCTACAATATCTACAATCACATCACTCAATCCGAGTAATGGTGCAACTTCAATTGACCCGTGCAAGGCAATTAGTTCTACAGCCTGCCCAATTGAAGCAAAGTAATCGCGTGTTTGATTCGCATACTTAGTAGCAACTTTTAATGGTCGATTAAAATCTTGTTGAAAATCTTTAAAACCAGCGATTGCTAACACACATTTCCCAAAATTTAAATCTAGTAGCTCTAGTACATCCGGTTGACTTTCCATCAATACATCTTTGCCTACAACCCCGATATCAGCCACACCATGCTCCACATAAATGGCCACATCACTAGGTTTCACTAAATAAAATTGTAATTTGTGTTCTTCATCCGTAAAAATGAGTTGACGATTATCTTTCAAAGTATCTTTTGCACATAAATCTGATTTTTCAAATATTTCAATCACTTTTTGGGCCATTCGTCCTTTGGGTAGTGCTATTTTAAGATATTCATTTTCAATTGGTAAACTTGCTGTCTGGCGTTCAGATAAAAAGGCTTCATCTAAATAGATAGCAAATCCCATGCCTGATTGGTTCATCCCTTGATTTTTTAATAATTGGTCATATTGTCCCCCTAAAAGAACTGGTTTGGCAACATCTTTTAAATATCCTGTAAACATCAATCCACTATAATAAGGTTCTAAGCTTGCAATAGATAAATCGACAAAGCAAGCATTTGAATCAAAATAAAATATGTATTCATGTAATTTCGCCAATGCATTTTGACTAGCAGCGGTTTGGAAAAGTTGATGCATTTTGTCATAGTCAGCAGTTGTTGCAAATAATAAGTCTTTTAATAATTGCCAACGTTTATCAGATAATTGATCCACGCATCGATAGGTTTCAAGTTCATGAACTGATTTTTGATTTAGTGCTTGAATGACCACAGCTCTTTTTTCTTCATCAAACCATGACAATAACTCATTGACCAATGCTTGATGAGATAAATGTAGCCGGTTGGTCCCTAAAATATTTAAACTTTCCAAAGCCAATTCAAGAATTTCTCGTTCATCTGTGTGTGTTAAACGACCTATATGTTCGATACCTAATTGATGAATGCGCAAATATTCTTCATTATGAAAATCATGGCGATAAACATCTTCATCGTAAAACACTTTTTTCTCTTCTGTACTTCCAGTATTCTTTATGATAGAAAGAGTGATATCTGGTTTTAGCGCCATTACTTGACCTTTAGCACCTACAAAGGTAATCACCGATTGAGGGGTTGCAAACTCACGACTTTTAGCATATAAATCATAACTTTCAAAGGCACTCAAACGATAATTCTGGAAATGATGTCGACTAAAAAGCGCCTTTAATTGAATAGATTTTTGTTCTTCCATTGATAAAAAATCAACATACTCTTCCATCCTTTCACTCCTATCTTTCATTAAAATTTGAATATGATTATTAAAATAATATTAAACTTAAATGAATAAATAGTCAATGATTTTCATTTATATTGAAAATCTAAAAAAAACTCAGCAACAAAGTCGTCATTCATTTGACTCTGTTGCTGAGTTCGTTTCTGGTTTGATTAAAATATCTTGCCAATTTTTCATTTGATCAATAAATTTTTTACTTTTCAGATGGATGCCTACATATTCATCATATAAAAAATCAATAAAATGGCGTAATCGTTGTTTTGTTTCAGACTTTAAATCCAGTTGATTGATTTGCTCGTAACGAATTTGAGAAAAGATGCGAACTAATTGCATCATCTTATAATCAGCTGGATAATGACGCGCATCCAAATGTTGATGTTTTTCGCATAAGAGGCCATGGTACTTGCTCGAATAAACGTACTTTCCATTAGTTTCTCCACAAATCGCACAATGTTGCCAATCAAATAGTACTCCAAAACGTTGTAATACTTGGATTTCAAAGATATTTGTAATAATTTCGGCATCATAGCCTTGATCGATAAACAATAGCGACTGTGCTAAAAAATGGTAAAGATTCGGGTCGTACACACGGTCTTCAATGGCTGCATCGGCTAAATTTAATAAATACGTCGCATAGCCTGCTAAGAAAATATCTTGTTGAATATTCAAAAAAGGATGGATCTCTTTGGCGCCATTTAAGAATGATAGATTTTCGCTATTAAAGGTTCCAATATAAACTGCCTGTGTAAAGGGCTGTACAGCTGCCTTTAATGGTTGATTTTTTCGTTGGATGCCCTTAGCGTAAAACATTTGCTTTCCAGCTGACTCAGTAAAAATCTTCACTAGCATATCATTTTCTCGATGATTTTTGGTAAAAAGAATCAGTCCTTTTGATTCCGCTAAGGCCATATTTTCACCTTCTTAATAATCTTCTTTACGGTATCCGAAATCCGTTAAATAGACTTGCTTATCACGCCAATCTTTTTGCACTTTTACCCATAGTTCCAAAAAGACTTTATCCCCAAGTAATTTCTCGATATCTTTCCGGGCTTGTGTCCCAATTTTTTTCAACATCGCGCCACCTTTACCAATGATAATCCCTTTTTGACTATCTCGCTCGATGATGATTGTAGCTTGAATTTGGACTTTTTCATCTGGTTTACGCTTCATTGAGTCAATGACTACAGCCACAGAATGCGGCACTTCATCGCGAGTAAGCTGCAAGATTTTTTCACGGATCAATTCAGAAACGACAAAGTACTCTGGATGGTCCGTGATTTGATCTTCTGGGAAATATTGCGGACCCGCTGGCATATTTGCTTCTAATTCTTTCATTAAAGTCTCAAAATTATTCCCTTGAGTAGCTGAAATTGGAATGATTTGCGCAAAATCCATTTGTGACTTAAAATCATCTATTTGTTCTAATAAATCATTTGGATGAATTTTATCAATTTTATTAATCACCAAGTAGACCGGTACATTTAATTTCTTTAGGCGTTCAATAATCATATCATCGCCTTTTCCACGTTTTTGATCCGCGGCTACCATAAATAGGACTACTTCCACTTCATGTAAAGCACTATAAGCAGCTTCGACCATATAGTCACCCAAGCGATGTTTTGGTTTATGAATCCCAGGAGTATCAATAAAAACGATTTGGGTTTTATCGGTGGTATACACTCCTTGAATTTTATTTCTTGTTGTTTGGGCTTTATCACTCATAATCGCAATTTTTTGACCTACGATACGATTTAAGAGCGTAGATTTTCCTACATTAGGACGTCCAACAATTGCCACAAAACCAGATTTTTCGATTGACATAATAACTTCCTCTCTACTATTTAACAATCCATTCGTAAAATTTTGGCACAAAAATCAATAGACCTACAATCAAGGCGAAAATTGATTGGACTAATACCAATCCTGCTCCCATATCCTTGACCTTTTTACCTAATGGATGGAAATGATAATTGGTAATCATATCTACTAAATTTTCTAAGGAGGTATTCACTAACTCCATTACAATCACCAAAGTTGCACTTAACAAAATCCAGATCCATTCAATAATACTTAAACGCATCACGATTCCTAATACACAAACCACAACCAAAGCAAAACAATGAAAACGAAAATTACGCTCATCTTTGAAGGCTGTTTTTAAACCAGTAATCGCAAAGTCTAATGAATAGATGAAATGCTTATTCTTTGAAATATTTTTTTCATTGGGTTTTCTATCTTTTAAGTCCATAGGCAGTTAAAATATCCTCTTGTAAAGTAAACATCTCTTTCTCATCTTCGGGGGTCATATGATCATAACCATTGAGATGTAAAAAACCATGTACTGCTAAAAAGCCTAATTCACGATCGAAACTATGACCATATTCTTGGGCTTGTTCTTTTGCTCGTTCAACTGAAATCATAATATCACCTAAATTACGGGGTAAATCAAAGTCCTCGTCTTCATCAAAAATGACTGCTAATTCGCCTTCTCCTTCATCTTCCAAAGCAAAACTAATGACATCTGTTGCTTGGTCTTTATTGCGGTAATCTCGATTAATTTCTCTGATTTCCGCATTATTCATGAAGGTTACCGACATTTCAGTATCAGGCTTTAATTTCAAATAATCACCTGCAAAATCCAACAATTCAGCAATTTCATTGATTTTTTCTTCAGATAATAATTTTTGTTCGTCAATAAAGGTAATCTCCATCAGTTTCCTCTTCTTTCTTGTTCTTCTTTCATACTTTTTGCTTCGGATTCCATTTTTGGATATTTAATTCTTGAGTGGAACGTGCTGCATAAACCATTGACAATTGATTTTTCAACAATCGCTAATTCGTTTAAGGTAATTCCTGATTCGTTCAACTGACCATCTAGAATACGAGATTCGATGAGCTGGTGAACAAACTTTTGAATTTTCTCATTACTTGGATGATCCATCGCCCGTA
>JAEWFE010000139.1 GCA_023389005.1 Bacillota bacterium | reverse complement strand
ATTTTTTCTCTCGTTTGCTTTGATATCACAGGTTGCACGCTCAACAAACCAGCTTGTTGATTAATCGTTGTGAGCTTATTTTCAATGGTCTCCACCGACTGTAGAGAAAGGCTTTCTTCTTTTGTTTTAAAAACCAGATGATAATCCGGATTATATACATAAAGGCGGAAATTATTTTGACCTAACTCAGCAATAAATGGATCGATACGCATCATATTGCCTTTTAATGTCGAAGTACGGTCATATAATCTAGCTTGACTTTCTGAACTATCTGTTAATTTGCGATACACATTAATCAAAGTCAATGTTTGGTCATTATCAGCTAATTTTGATACGATTTGATAGGTGGTTTCTTCACTTTGTTTGCGCTCTTTTTCTACCAAAAGACTAACAGCTGATTTATACGTTGTTACTGCAAAAACCGTAAAAATGACAAAGATGAAGAAAGAGCTTGCTAAGGCCCACTTAATGGTTAAAGAAGGCCCCTTTAGCTCCTTGTTTTTCTTCTTAATCATTTTCATCATGAACGCATCACATATCCAGTACCACGAACCGTTTGAATGTAACTATCTTCACCAGGTACATCAATTTTATTGCGTAGATAACGGATATATACATCCACTACATTAGTTTCGACTTCAGTTTCATATCCCCAAACTTTATTGAGCAATACATCACGTGCCAATACCGCATTCACACTTTCCATTAGTGTGAGCAATAATTCATATTCGCGTTTGGTCAATTCGATAATTTCATTGCCACGACGAACGACACGATTTTCTTTCTCAATGGTTAAATCACGATAAGTTAATGTCGTTTGTTTAGCCGCGTTTTTATCCCCTTCAATGTCAATGCGACGTAATAAAGCACGAAGACGAGCAAGTAATTCTTCAATCGCAAAAGGTTTAACAATATAATCATCTGCACCGTGATCAAGGCCGGATACACGATCAATCACTGAATCTCTAGCAGTCATCATAATAATTGGCGTATTTTTACTTTGACGAATGCGACGACAAACTTCTAAGCCATTTAATTCAGGTAACATTAAATCAAGTAAAATAGCATCCCAATCCTTATTTAAGGCAGCATCTAAACCAGTTCTACCATTATAATGAACTTCTGTGCTATAACCTTCATGTTTTAATTCTAATTCAACAAAGCGAGCAAGATTTTTTTCATCTTCAATAATTAATACGTTACTCATCTATACATATATCTCCTTTAATCTTTTTAATCATGCTAGCCCAATTCTATCATGGATACGAAAGAAAAAAAAGGGGCAGACTCAAAAGAATTCATTGAGCCTGCCTAATCTAATTATTCATACCAATTGTAATGGAAAATACCTTCGCGATCTGTACGTTTGTAAGTATGTGCACCAAAATAATCACGTTGGGCTTGGATAATATTTGCTGGTAATTTTTCCGCACGATAGGAGTCAAAGTAGGCAATCGCTGATGAGAAGGTTGGTACTGGAACACCTGCTTGAACAGCTAATGCCACTACATCACGAACAGCTTGTTGATATTTAACTGTAATATCAAAGAAGTAATCATCTAATAATAAGTTTTCAAGATCATCATTCTTTTCATAAGCATCGGTAATCTTTTGTAAGAATTGTGCACGAATGATACAACCAGCACGCCAAATTTTAGCGATTTCGCCAAATGGTAATTGCCAATCATATTCTTTAGAAGCTTGACGTAATTGAGCAAAACCTTGAGCATAACTCATGATTTTGCTAAAGTATAAAGCTTGACGAATTTTTTCAACGAATTCAGCTTTATCCCCTTTGAACTCAAATTGTGTTTTAGGGAATTTTTGACTCGCATTGACGCGTTCTTCTTTATAAGTAGAAATAAAACGAGCAAATACAGATTCCGTAATTAATGGAAGTGGCACACCTAAGTCTAATGCACTTTGACTTGTCCATTTACCGGTACCTTTATTACCAGCTGCATCTAAAATGACATCAACAATGGGTTTACCTGTACCTAAATCATCTTTACGAGTTAAAATGTCAGCTGTAATTTCCATTAAGAAGCTATCTAGCTCACCTTTATTCCATGTAGCAAATGTTTCAGCTAATTCTTCATTGGATAAACCTAAAACATTTTTCAATAGATCATAACTTTCAGCGATTAATTGCATATCACCGTATTCAATTCCGTTATGCACCATTTTAACATAATGACCAGCACCATTTGGACCAATGTATGTCACACAAGGTGCACCATCTTCAGCTTTAGCAGAAATTTGTTCTAAGACTGGTGCGATTAAATCATAGGCTTCTTTTTGGCCACCAGGCATGATAGATGGACCTTTTAACGCGCCTTCTTCACCACCAGAAACCCCTGTACCGATAAAGTTAATACCAGAGTTAGCCAATTCTTCATTACGACGCATCGTATCTTTGAAGAAGGTATTTCCACCATCTACTAAAATATCCCCTTTATCTAAGTGAGGCAACAATGCTTGAATGGTAGCATCTGTTCCTTTTCCTGCTTGAACCATCATGATGATTCGGCGAGGTTTTTCTAATGATTGTACAAATTCCTCAATGGTATATGTTGCTTTAAAGTTTTTTTCAGGATGTTCATTTACAACGGCCTCTGTTTTTGATCCTGTACGATTGTATAGCGCAACTGAGTAACCGCGACTTTCAATATTTAAGGCTAAGTTTTTACCCATTACAGCCATACCAACAACACCAATTTGCTGTTTCGTCATGTTCATTCCTCCTAATTTTACCTGGATATTTTCACAGGCTTTTCAATAGACTCTTTCATTATAGCCTAAAACGCTTATGATTAAAAGTAAAATCATTTTGAGTAAAAAAATAAACCCTAGGCCCCATGGTTAGCCTAAGGGTTTAAGTGCTTACTTGATTTTAAGCATTATTTAGCTGCCACATCTTTACCATCGTAGTAGCCACAGTTTGCACATACATGATGGCTTTTCTTTAATTCACCACAGTTTGGGCATTCGTTTAAGCCGTTGATTGACAATTTGTAGTGAGTACGGCGTTTTGCTTTTTTAGCTTTAGAAGTTCTTCTAGCTGGTACTGCCATTTGCTACACCTCCTTATTTCTAGTTGCAGAAAATCTGCATTTATTCCAATCTTACTTATCTTCATCCTCTGAGTCGAGTAATGCCGATAATTTTGCAAGACGAGGATCAATTTGACTTTCACTCTCTGCTTGTTTCTGACTAAGATATTCATCTTCTGAAATCACTTGCCAATCTTTTCCAGATGGTAAGTCATCATTTTGTCTTTCCTCTTCAGACAATACTTGAAGCGGAATTGCAAGCAAAAGATTATCGATGATTGATGCTTCTAAATCCAAAGTTTGAGTATCTAAAATCAAAACTTCTTCATCAGGGATACTATCATCCTTCATTTTAAATTGCTCAGGTGTCATAAATAGTTCATCCACATCAACTGATAATGGAACAGCGACAGGTTCAAGAGATCGACTTGAAGGTAAAGTCATTACAGTAGATAAATGATAATGAGTAAAATACTCATTTGCCTTTACTTCTAAAAAGCCATTTACTTGAACAGGTGCTAAATCAATTACTTGTGAGTCACGTGCTAAGACAGCCTCTTTTAAATCAAGTGTTTCATTTAATTCAATGGTTTGTTCTTGATACTTTCTTAATTCTAATAAAGAATATTTCATCTTATCTCACCCCTAAGCAACAAAAGCTATTATACAGTTGGTTTTTAGCTTTGTCAATGAATTTTTCTTGACACCTTAAATTTATCTGTAATTTCTAATAAAAAAATTATTTAAAAAAGGCGGATAAACCATCTTCCGACAATCTACCCACCCATGTTTATCTAAAGAATCGTTTCAATTAGATAGTTGTTGTTTCTCCACGGTATACAATACCACGACGAGAATCTACAGTTACAACTTCGCCATCTTTTACAGCAGAAGTTGCTCCTTTAGCACCAACGATTACTGGTAGATCTTTAGCAATACCTACAACAGCAGCGTGTGAAGTCAAACCACCATCTTCAACAACTAATGCACTTGCTTTTTCGATAGCTGGCATAAATTCTTTATCAGTAGTAGGCACTACTAATACCATGCCATCTTTTGCGTTGGCAATTGCTTCTTCAGCAGTTTTAGCAACAACTGCATTTGCAACTACAGAGCGGCTACCAACACCTTGGCCTTCAACTAATTTAGAACCAATTAATTGAATCTTCATCACGTTAGTTGTTCCGCGTTCACCAACTGGTACACCAGCAGTAATTAAGATTAAATCGCCTTCTTTAGCAAAGCCTAATTCTACAGCTTTCTTAGTAGCTAATTCAAACATTTCATCAGTTGTAGTTGGTTTTTCAGTAACTGTTGGATATACACCCCAGTTTAACATTAAACCGCGTTTTGTACGTTCATCGAAAGTAACTGCTAAGATATCTGCATCTGGACGATATTTAGAAATCATTTTTGCAGTATGTCCTGATTCAGTAGCTGCAACGATTGTTTTAACACCTAAGTTTTTAGCTGCAGTTGCTACTGCCATACCGATTGTTTCAGTAACATCAGTTTTATCAAAGTTGTCAATTTTGTATGTGCCAATTTTTGCTAATTGTTTTTCAGCTTCCATGTCAATACGAGCCATTGTTGAAACAGCTTCAACTGGATATTGACCATTAGCAGATTCACCAGATAACATTGTCGCATCTGTACCATCAAATACAGCGTTCGCAACGTCAGAAGCTTCCGCACGAGTTGGACGTGGGTTGTGTTGCATTGATTCTAACATTTGAGTTGCTGTAATTACGGCTTTACCAGCAGCGTTACATTTCTTAATGATTGTTTTTTGAACCATTGGTACCATTTCAGCTGGAATTTCCACACCCATGTCACCACGAGCAACCATGATACCGTCAGATACTTTCAAGATTTCATCGATATTATCGATACCTTCTTGAGATTCAATTTTTGAGAAGATTTGAACGTGAGTCATGTTCTTTTCTTCTAAGATTTCACGAATTTCTAAAACGTCTTGTGCTTTACGAACAAAACTTGCAGCAATAAAGTTAATATCATTATCAAGACCAAAACGGATATCAGCTGCGTCTTTTTCAGTAATACCAGGTAAGCTGATAGATACACCAGGAGCGTTAACCCCTTTACGAGAACCTAAAATACCTGCGTTTTGTACTTCAGTAACTAATTCACGATTTGCTTCATCTTTTTCTAAAATCTTCATGTCGATTAAGCCGTCATCAAATAATACGTGACCACCTACATGAACATCATCATATAATCCTGGATAAGTAACAGCAATCTTTTCTTTTGATCCTACATGTTCGCCATCCATTGAAATACGTACGATATCACCGATATTGAATTCGATTTTACCTGATTCAGTACCTTGAACTGTTGTACGGATTTCAGCACCTTTAGTATCTAATAAAATAGCTACATCTTTTCCAGTTAATTTAATCGCTTCACGCACCATGTTCATACGAGATAATTGTTCTTCATGGTCACCATGTGAGAAGTTAAAACGGAATGCGTTGGCACCTGCTTCGATTAATTTTGCGATTGTTTCGACACTATTACTTGCTGGTCCTAATGTACTAACAATTTTTGTTTTTTTCATTACTACTTTGCTCCTATTCGTTTATTTTAAAAATAAGTAAAATACTTATTATTTACTAGATTAAGCTTGCAATTAAACTGATAATTCACGGTTTAATTGATATAATGACAAGTCTGGTTTATGTTTATGATTTTCTAACATATCAATGATGTCACGAGCAACGATTTGTTCGTTTTCGATACCGATACATAAACCACCTTTGTTTTCTTTTAGTAAATCTACGGCATAACCACCAAATTTACTTGCTAAAACACGGTCACGAGCACTTGGAGAACCCCCACGTACAATATGTCCTAAGATAGATACGCGTGTATGGAAATCGCCATATTCAGCTAATTTGGCAGCGAATTCGTTACCACCCATCACACCTTCAGCTAATACGATTAAGCAGTGTTTTTTACCGCGGTCACGACCTTGTTGAATACGTTCAGCAACATCTTTCATATCAAAATCATGTTCAGGAATGATAATATCGTCAGCACCACCAGCAACACCAGCCCACAAAGCGATGTCACCCGCACCACGACCCATTACTTCGATAACGAAAGTACGCACGTGTGAAGTCGCTGTATCACGAATACGGTCTAAAGCATCTAATACAGTATTGATTGCTGTATCAAAACCAATTGTGTAATCAGTACCTGGAATATCATTATCAATTGTTCCTGGAATACCAACAGCTGGATAACCATGTTTTGTTAAAGCCATCGCACCATGATAAGATCCATCTCCACCGATGACAACTAAACCTTCAATACCGAATTTTTTCAATTGTTCGATACCTTTTAGTTGTCCTTCTTGAGTAGCAAATTCAGGATAACGAGCAGAATAAAGGAAAGTACCACCACGTTGGATTTTATCACCAACATCAGCTAAATCTAAACGGCGGATATCCCCTGCAACTAATCCTGCGAAACCATAGTTGATTCCATATACTTCCATTCCTTCATAGATGGCCTTACGAGTAACAGCACGAATCGCTGCATTCATCCCTGGCGCATCTCCACCACTGGTTAAAATTCCAATGCGTTTCATATAATTTCACCTCATTAAAATATTTTGACACATTAAAATAAATGTTCCCTGCTAATCTTAGCCACGAACAGTATTTTACCATTAATTTATGAAAATGTCTTGTAGTATCTTGAAAAAATTAGAAAAATGTAAAGATAAATTGAAAATATGTGCA
>JAEWFE010000225.1 GCA_023389005.1 Bacillota bacterium | reverse complement strand
CATGCTTCTTATTTTAAGTATAAAAAGGTTAAAACAGGAACGATTGCCAATATTATTCGCAATCGCTATATCGGTGCAGGTATGGCCTTTCGCGCAGACTTAAAGCACGAAATTCTACCAATTCCTAAACATGTACCGATGCATGATATGTTTATCGGAATTATGGCTGAACCAAATGTTGCGCTTTTACCAGAAGTTTTGACCGATTATCGTCGTCACGAGGACAACGCGAGCCAATTACAAACCAAATCGTCTAAATTACAGCAACTCATCTGGCGTGTGAATCTGATTTGGGCAATTATTTACAAGAAATTCATTAGAAAATAAAAATTTTTTACATTTTTTTATCAAAATCTAGAAACTTGTGACAAATGTTTGGTAAAATGAGATAATCAGATAGTAAATAAAAGTTGAAGGAGATTTTTACTTATGAAAGGAATTATTCTAGCTGGCGGAAGTGGCACACGTCTATATCCATTAACTCGTGCAACTTCAAAACAATTAATGCCAATTTATGACAAACCAATGATTTATTATCCAATGTCTACTTTGATGTTGGCAGGAATTAAGGAAATCTTGATTATTTCTACCCCTCAAGATACACCACGATTTGAAGAATTATTCGGTGACGGTCATGAGCTAGGAATACATATTGAATATGCTGTACAACCAAGCCCAGATGGATTAGCACAAGCCTTCATTATCGGTGAAGAATTTATCGGTGATGATAGTGTCTGCCTTGTTTTAGGAGATAATATTTATTACGGTGGCGGTTTATCAAAAATGTTACAACGTGCTGCTAGCAAAACAGAAGGTGCGACTGTCTTTGGCTATCATGTCAACGATCCAGAACGTTTTGGAGTGGTTGAATTTGACGAAAATATGACAGCTATCTCAATTGAAGAAAAACCAGAACATCCAAAATCAAATTATGCAGTAACAGGTCTTTACTTCTACGATAATGATGTGGTTGAAATTGCTAAAAATATCAAACCATCTGCGCGTGGTGAACTAGAAATTACTGATGTGAATAAAGTATATCTAGAGCGCGGTAAATTATCTGTTGAAGTGATGGGTCGTGGCTTTGCATGGTTAGATACAGGTACGCACGAATCTTTATTAGAAGCTTCTACCTTTATCGAAACGATTGAAAAACGCCAAAACTTAAAAGTCGCATGTTTAGAAGAAATTGCTTATCGTATGGGGTATATCGGAAAAGAACAATTGGTTGAATTAGCACAACCGTTGAAAAAAAATCAATATGGACAATATTTATTACGATTAGCTGCGCAAAACTAGGAGGATTTGTTGTGAAAGTTTATGATACAAAGCTACAAGACGTAAAAATCATTGAAATGGACGTCTTTGGAGATCATCGTGGTTTCTTTACAGAAAGTTATTCAAGAGCCAAATTTTTAGAACATGGTTTAGACTATGATTTTGTGCAAGATAATCATTCCTTATCTTCACAAGCGGGTGTCTTACGTGGCCTACATTTCCAAAAAGGAGAAGCAGCACAAACCAAATTAATTCGTGTCGTCACTGGTGCTGTATTAGATGTGATTGTGGATATTCGTAAAGGTAGCCCAACTTATGGACAATGGGAAGGTTATATCCTTTCAGAACACAACCATCGTCAATTACTTGTACCAAAAGGCTTTGCGCATGGTTTTGTGACTTTAACTGATAATGTGAATTTCTTATATAAATGTGATAATTATTATAATGCCCCTGCAGATGGTGGAATTGCTTTTGATGATCCAGATTTAGCAATTAACTGGCCAATCGATATTTCTAAAGCGATTCTATCTGACAAGGACAAAAAACATCCTACTTTGAAAGAATTTGAAGCAGAAAACCCATTTGTATATGGCGAAATTTAAGGAGAGACTTATGAAAAAAATTATCGTAACTGGAGGAGCCGGATTTATCGGTTCAAACTTTGTACATTATGTTGTCAATAATCATCCAGAAGTGCATGTCACTGTTTTGGATAAATTAACCTATGCTGGGAATAAAGCAAACTTGGCAGGACTACCTGAAGACCGTGTACAATTGGTAGTTGGTGATATTGCGGATGCGAAATTAGTCGATGAATTGGTGAAAGATACAGATGCAGTTGTTCATTATGCTGCTGAATCACACAATGATAATTCCTTAAAAGATCCATTCCCATTTGTACAAACCAACTTAATCGGTACGTATACTTTGATTGAAGCATGTCGCAAACATAATGTACGTTTCCACCATGTTTCAACTGATGAAGTATATGGTGATTTACCATTACGCGAAGATTTACCCGGTCATGGTGAAGGAGAAGGCGAAAAATTCACTGATAAAACACCTTATAATCCTTCAAGCCCATATTCTTCAACTAAAGCTGGTTCAGACCTTTTAGTTAAAGCTTGGGTTCGTTCTTTTGGTTTGAAAGCAACAATCTCAAACTGCTCAAATAACTATGGTCCTTACCAACATATTGAAAAATTCATTCCACGTCAAATTACCAATATTTTAAGTGGGATTCGTCCAAAATTATATGGCGATGGTAAAAATGTACGAGACTGGATTCATACCAATGATCATTCATCAGCTGTATGGGCGATTCTTACCAAAGGCCGTATTGGTGAAACTTACTTAATCGGAGCTGACGGTGAAAAGAATAATAAAGAAGTCATCGAATTGATTCTTGAATTGATGGGTCAAGATCCAAAAGCTTATGACCACGTCAATGATCGTCCAGGGCATGATTTACGTTATGCCATCGATTCGACCAAACTTCGCGAAGAACTAGGTTGGCAACCACAATTCACTAACTTCAAAGATGGTTTAGCTGATACAATTAAATGGTATCAAGAAAACCGCGGTTGGTGGGAAGCTGAAAAACAAGCTGTGGAAGCAAACTATGCGAAAAACGGTCAATAAGCAATTCGACTAACAAAAAAACTAAATAAAAACTTTTAAAAGGCTCGTTCGAATCATTCTGAGCAGCCTTTTTCAACGATTTAAAACATAAAGTCATTTAAAAGATTTTTAAAGGAGAGAAAAATATGATTTTATTAACTGGTGGAAATGGTCAATTAGGTACCGAATTACGTCATTTACTTGATGAAAAAGGAGTGAAGTATGTCTCTACTGATGCCAAGGAAATGGATATTACGGATGCTCAAGCGACAATGGATTATATCACTAATCTAAAACCAACTGTTATCTATCATTGTGCTGCTTATACTGCAGTAGATAAGGCAGAAGATGAAGGAAAAGCATTAGATGAAAAAATCAATGTGGATGGTACACGTAATGTTGCACTAGCAGCTAAAGAAGTAGGTGCTACATTAGTTTATATCAGTACGGACTATGTATTTGACGGAAAATTAAAGGATGGCGAATATGCAGTAGATGCCCCAATCAATCCGTTAAATGAATATGGACGTACAAAAGCTTTAGGAGAAAAGGCTGTTCAAGAAATAATGGATGATTACTACATTATTCGCACTTCTTGGGTATTTGGTAAGTATGGTCACAATTTTGTCTTTACGATGCAAAAATTGGCTGAAACGCGTGATGAACTCACAATCGTTAATGACCAATTCGGCCGCCCAACTTGGACACGTACATTAGCTGAATTTATGTACTTCGTGATTGATCAAAAAGCACCATTTGGTATTTATCATTTATCAAATGACAATGCTTGTTCATGGTACGAGTTTGCTAAGGAAATTTTGAAAGATACAGATGTGAAAGTATTACCTGTCACTTCAGAACAATTTCCACAAAAAGCAACTCGCCCACAATATTCAGTTATGGACTTATCTAAAGCCAAAGCACTTGGATTTCATATTCCTACATGGCAAGAAGCGCTACAAGGCATGCTAGCAGCAGTTGCACAAGGCGAATAAAAAATTCGAGAATGGGAAAATTGGGAGGAAAAAATGAAAAAGATAGCTATTCCTATTGTTATATTTATTAGTTTGATAGGTGGTTTTGCATATGCTGATGAAAATCAATCTAAAACTACTATCTCAACTGAAAATACAGAGATAACGGTTGAATCAACATCGCAATCTGAATTATCAAAAAGTAAGAGTAGTGAACAGGATACAGTAAGTACAACAACAACTACAACTGAGTCAACAACCGAGTCGACAACCACTTCAACTGTTGAAACACAGAATGCTCGTAAATTAGTAGAAGAAAAGGCACCGATAATTGAAAAACAAGCTCATATAAGAAATGTAGGCTGGATGAGTATTACAAATGATGATAATGCATATATAGGAACAGTTGGTAGAAATTTACCATTAGAAGCTTTTAAATTAAAAGTACAATCTGACTATACTGGAGATGTTAAATATTCAGCTCATGTTAGAAATGTTGGATGGCAAAACTTTGTTCAATCTGGTCAAGTTGCCGGAACTACAGGTCGAGCATTATCTATTGAAGCTTTGAAAATCCAACTTACAGGTCAATTGGCAGAACGTTATGATATATATTATAGAGTTCATGTTCAAAATTTTGGTTGGTTAGACTGGGCAAAAAATGGTGAAGAAGCAGGAAGTCAGGGATTTGCTTATCATGCTGAAGCAGTGGATGTGAAACTAGTCGAAAAAGGTCAAACTGCACCCGGGAATACAGTGAATCCTTTTAAATTGAATTTAAGCTTAACTTATAATGCACACGTAAGCAATATCGGTTGGATGTCTAGTCTAAAAAATGGATCAATTGCTGGAACTACAGGTAGAAATCTTCCTCTTGAAGCATTACAACTACATCTGTCTACCAATAGTTTAGGAAATGTACTTGCTCGAGCTCATGTAAGAAGTATAGGATGGCAAAATTGGACTGAATCTGGAAAGCAAATTGGAACCACCGGTCGTGCTTTGCCAATTGAAGCATTGCAATTTAAGTTAACAAATAGCTTAGAGAAAAAGTTTGATATCTATTATAGAGCTCACATTCAAAATGTAGGATGGCTAGGCTGGGCAAAAAATGGAGAAATTGCTGGGTCAACAGGTATGGGCTACCATTTAGAAGCAATTGAAATAAAAATGATTTCAAAAGGTAGTCCCACACCTTCTCAAGGAACTCGTACATTTGTTTATCAAAGTAGTATAAAATCACAGGCAATTGTATCACAATTGGGTACTCTTAACTGGGTAGGTAATAATCAAATAATCGGAACGGTTGGAAAAAATTTACCGCTATTAGGATTTAAAACAGTTGTTGAGAGTAATGGTTTTAATGGTGGTATTAATTATAGTGTTTCGGAGAATGGTAAAGATTGGCATTCAATCACAAGTGATGGAGCTTTGTCAAATAATTCTTCTATACAAATTGTTAAATTCAATCTAACTGGCGAGATATCTAAGTATTTTGATGTCTATTACCGTGCTCATGTACAAAATATTGGATGGTTAGGTTGGGCAAAAAATGGTTCAAATGCAGGTACTTCAAATTATAATTATCACATTGAAGCAATTCAGGTAGCAATTCAGAGAAAAAATCTTGGTTTTGGTGGATATACTGGTCAAGGAAATTATCTAGATAAAAATTCACGTAGATTAGTCTTTTTAGATCCTGGACATGGTGGATATGATCCGGGAGCAACTTCTTATACAGGATTACGCGAAAAAGATGTTACACTAAGTATTTCAAAAATGGTTCGTGATAAATTGTTACAATATGGTAATAAATATGAAGTAATAATGAGTCGAACGGATGACATATATGTAGATTTTAAAACAAAGAGATCAGAAATGTCTAATAGAGCTAATGCTGATATCTTTGTAAGTGTCCATGTGAATTCTGGAGGTGGCGGTTCTGCTAAAGGTGTTGAAGTATACTGGTACGAATATGATTCTGCTTATCAACCGGTTGTAAATCAAAAATATCACAACGACCCAATTAGACTACGTAACAGTGAGAGATTAGCTAATTCTATTCAGAATAACATTATTAAATCTACAGGTGCTGTTAATCGTGGAGTTAGACGTGCAACTTATGCAGTTGTTCGGGAAGCAAAAGCACCAGCTGTATTAATAGAAACGGGTTATATTGATAATTCTAGTGAAGTTTATAAACTCGCTTCTAAACAATATCAAGAAAAAATTGCAAATGGTATTGTCAATGGGATTATTGAGTACTTCAATAAATAATATAAAAAAAGCCAATAAAGATTTCGATCTTTATTGGCTTTTCAAGTTTAATAATGTTATTTCAATAAATGACGATATTTCTTTTATATTTTGTATAAAAGAAATATAAACAGGAAAAGGTTAGATTATCAGATTAAATATAATATTAAAAATATTTTACATAAAACTTGCTCTCCTTGTGATATTGATTTACTTAAAGTATAATTATGTTTTGTAAACAAATTGAATTGAGGATGCTTATGAAAAACAACAAAAATATCATATTACTTAAAGAGTTAGTTAAAACAGACTTTAAATTGAGATATCAAGGAAGTGTGATGGGCTATGTTTGGTCTGTATTAAAGCCTTTAATGCTTTTTGCGGTAATGTATGTAGTGTTTATTTATTTTTTACGTTTTGGTGCGGATGTTCCACATTTTGCTGTGGCATTACTTTTAGGAATGGTATTATGGAGTTTTTTTACTGAAACTACTACTTTAGGTATGCAGTCAATTGTAATTAGAGGAGATTTATTACGGAAATTAAGTTTTCCTCAGGGAATTGTTGTACTATCAGTTTCGATTAATGCCTTTATAAATTTATTAATCAGTTTAGTGATTGTCTTTATTTTTGGATTAATAAATGGAGTAGATATCTCAATATACGCTTTCTTAACACCTCTCTTACTAATAGAATTATATGCATTTTCATTAGGGGTTAGTTTTTTACTAGCAACACTATATGTTAGATTCAGAGACATTGCACCAGTTTGGGATGTATTTCTTCAAATTGGTATGTATATGACTCCAATTATTTATCCAGTCACATTAGTAATGAATATTAATGAAAAGATGGCCAAAATATTAATGCTTAATCCAATGGCTCAAATTATTCAAGATATGCGTTATTTGATTACAAGTAAAGTAAATATTACTGTATGGCAATTAATTGCGAATAAGTTTATAGTTTGTATTCCTTATATTCTTCCATTTGTGGTCTTATTTGTTGGATATCGCGTGTTCAAAAATCATTCAAATAAATTTCCGGAGATTGTATAAAATGAGTAAAGATATTGCAGTAAGAATCAGTAATGTAAAAAAATCATTTAAATTACCTACAGAAAGTACTAATAGTTTAAAAAGAACTATTGTTAATTATTTTAAAGGAATAAAGGGTTATCGTAAGCAGGATGTATTAAGAGATATTTCTTTTGAAGTAGAAAAAGGTGATTTTTTTGGAATAGTTGGTCGGAATGGAAGTGGCAAGTCAACACTATTGAAAATCATTTCTCAGATTTATGTACCTGATAGTGGAACTGTAGAAGTAAATGGGAGGTTAGTTTCATTTATCGAACTAGGGGTTGGCTTTAATCCAGAATTAACTGGAAAAGAAAACGTCTACTTGAACGGTGCAATGTTAGGATTTTCGAAAAATGAAATTGATAATATGTACAACGATATTGTAGAATTTTCTGAACTTCATGATTTTATGAATCAAAAATTAAAAAATTATTCTAGTGGGATGCAAGTAAGATTAGCATTTGCAGTAGCAATTCAAGCAAAGAGTGATATATTAGTTTTGGATGAAATTCTTGCAGTTGGTGACGAAGCTTTTCAACGAAAATGTAATGATTATTTTCTTGATGCGAAAAAATCAGACAAAACAGTAATCTTAGTTACTCATTCAATGGATGCAGTAAGAAAATATTGTAATAAAGCTGTGCTGATTGATAAAGGAGAAATCAAGGTTTTTGGTACACCAAATGATGTTGCTAATCAGTATTCACTTGATAACGTACAGCAATCAGGAAGTGCCACAGTTATTGAACCAGATGATACAAAAGAAAGCAATCAAAATAAAGTCGATGAAATTAAAATTGAATCAGAAATACGGAATGTAGAAGTAAAATTATTATCTAAAGAAATAATAAATGAAACTGACCGAATGGTTAGATTTTCTGTTGCGTATGAATGTATAAATCAAATAGATACATATATTGCTTTTTCAATGTTAGATATTGATAGAAATGTATGGATATACAATGATAATTCAAAGAATCATATAAATTCAGGAAAAGGTATTTTTTATCAAGAGTATGAATGTAATCTAAATATGATTAATCCATGTAACCTACAGTTAAATGTATCCATCAGAAATGCGAGTGACGAACCGATCTTTATTGTAGATAGTGCCCATTCACCGATGATTGTTGTGTCACAAGATAAATTTGATTCAAAACGAGATAAGATTTCTAGTTCTGGAATTGTAAGAAGAAATGGAGAATGGATGAATATTAATGGAAACAAATAGTACAAACAAAGTGTCTGTTATCGTAACAAGTTATAATCACGAGAAATATATCGAACAGTGCATACAGAGCATTTTTAATCAGACATATAAAAATATAGAGTTAATTATTATTGATGATGGTTCAACAGATTCATCACCTCAAAAAATTAATAAATTAGTAACACATTCACCATTTGAAGAAACAACGGTTATTTTTCAAGGAAATAAAGGCGCGTGTGTATCTAGAAATATTGGTCTTGATAAAGCTACTGGTGACTTCGTTTTAATGGTTGATAGTGATAATTATTTGGATAATAATTATGTTAAAGAAGGGGTAACTTTATTACAAGATTCAGGAAAAGATATTGCATATTATTCTCTCAAATTTGCTGATACAGGTAATCTTTTGAATGATGTTCCTGAATATAATGAGGATTATTTTGGTTTAGTGAACTATATCGATACATGCTCTGTAATTAGATCAAGTATAATAAAAAAACACCGATTTGATTTACAATTAAACAGGCTATTTATGCAAGATTATGATTTCTTTATGGGGTTGATTTCGGATGGTGCAAGGCCGATTAAAGTAAAAAATGCATTTCTTAATTATAGAATCCTTGAAAATTCTGTTGGTAATCGAGGAGACGGAATAGAGAAAAGAAAAAAATGGTTTGAAGTCTATCGATATATCAAAGGAAAATATCCAAATATCGGTGGCGGATTAACTATTGATTTGGCTAATAGTTATGATGAACTTTATTTACAATATAAAAAAGAAATCAAGTATCTAGATAATCTATATAAGGATAAGCTTATTACAATTGAGAGATTACAGTCTCAAATTAATGATAAAGAAACTCATATAAAAAATTTAGAATCAATAAATAGTCAAATAGTAAATTCTAAAATTTGGTTAGCTGGAAGAATAGTTACTTTTCCAGTTAGAAAAATGAAGATTTTTTTTAAAAAATTTAAAACTGCATTGATAGTATATAGATCTTCTGGGTTAAAAGGTGTAATTCAAACAATTAAACATAAATCGAATCCGAATGCTCAAAGTTATGAAATATCTTTCAAACATTGGATTGATACAGTTGAAAAGAATGAGTTGTTGAGTGATAAAATGAATAGGGAGAAATTTGCTTACAAACCATTAATCTCAATATTAATTCCTACTTATAATGTTGATAAAAAGTGGTTACAAAAATGTATTGAGTCCATTGAGAATCAATGGTATGACAATTGGGAAGTTTGTATTGCAGATGATGCATCTACAAAGAAGGAAACTATTGAGTATCTTAAATCATTGCAAAACAATTCAAAATATCACATTATTTTTAGAAAAAATAATGGTCATATTTCTGAAGCAACAAATTCAGCATTGGATATTGCTAAGGGAGAATATATTGCTTTACTAGATAATGATGATACTCTGATGCCAAATGCATTGTATGAAGTTGTAAAAGTACTAAACGAAAATCCAAATATTGCAATGATATACTCCGATGAGGACAAAATAGATGAAAATGATAATAGATTTGATGCGCATTTTAAACCTGACTGGTCCCCAAGTTTAATCTTGAATCAGAATTATGTTTCACATCTAGGTGTTTATAGGACAGATATTAGTCGTAATATTGGTGGTTTTAGAAAAGGATTTGAAGGGTGTCAGGATCATGATTTTGTTTTACGTTTTGTTGAATGTATAAAAGATAATCAAATTAAGCATATACCAAAAATACTTTATCATTGGCGCGCAATATCTACCTCAACTGCCGCAAATGGGAATCAAAAAGAGTATGCCTTTAATAATGGAATAAAAATGATTGAGGAGACTCTAGCAAGAAGAAATATTTCTGGAACCGTATCAAAAGGGAAATATCCTGGACTGTATAATATTCAGTATGATGTAATAGGCAATCCTCTTGTAAGTATTATCATCCCTACAAGAAATGGTTATGATGATTTAAAAAAATGTGTTGATTCAATTATAAACACATCAACTTATAATAATTATGAAATAATCATAGCTGATAATGGAAGTGATGATCCAAATATTTTTAAATTATTTGAAATCTATAGAGAAAAGTTGGGTTCAAGATTTATCGTTGATAGATTGGATATGCCTTTTAATTATTCTAGAATAAATAATCTAGCTACAAAGGTCGCAAATGGAGATTACTATTTATTTCTTAATAATGATACAACTGTAATCACTCCACGATGGATTGAAATAATGCTTGGTTTTGCTCAATTTCCTCAAATTGGTTGCGTTGGAGCAAAATTATGGTACCCAGATAATACAATTCAACATGGAGGCGTAATATTGGGAACTGGTGGTGTTGCTGGTCATACCTTTATTAATAGTACAAGTAATGACCCGGGATATTTTAGCAGATTATATACTGACTTTAATTATACAGCTGTAACTGCGGCATGCTTGATGATTAGTAAAAATGATTTTAATAAAGTGAATGGTTTTGATGAAAAACTTGAAGTTGCATTTAATGATGTTGATTTATGCATCAGAGTTTATCAATTGGGAAGGTATAATGTTTGGGCGCATAATGCTGAGTTATATCATTATGAATCAAAATCTAGAGGCTTGGAAGATACCCCAGAAAAAATTAAACGATTTAATAGCGAAATTGAAAAAATGAAAGCTAAACATGGAACATTATTAATAAATGATCCTGCTTATAATATTAATTTATCATTAAATCATTTACCATTTACTGTTGTAGGGAGAGATAATTAGTGTTTATTTTAGATGTTTTAAAAAAATATAAAATACATCATATTATATTTTCAATAATTCTTTTAGTTTTATCACAGTTAATATTAAATTATTTACCATTTCAATTGCCTAATTACGATAGAATGCTAATATCGGTTTTATTTATTAGTTTATATTATATTTTGACGAGTATTGTAAATAACCATATTTCTTCATTTAATCTTTTTGCAACTATAATGTGTTTTGGAGTAATAGTTAGTTTAATCAAACCGGTTCAAGTAGGTTTAGATGAAGAAACACATTTATTTAATACCATAAGTTTAGCAGACAGTTTTGTTTTAAAGAGAGCAAATACTGAATATTATGATTATAACAGTGTATTAAATCATGACATATTAAGAAATCCAGATAACTATAAAGCTGATAAATATTGGAGAAAAGTTGAACATAGAAAAACAAAAGTTGAAGGAAAAATAGTAGGTTTTAATAGTATTGTTTATTTTCCAGCAGCAATAGGTTGGAAATTAGGTTCACTCTTTTCAAAAAAAATTATTGTATCTTATTATTTAGGTAGAATTTTTAATATACTTGCATTTGCTATTTTGGCAGCAATTGCATTTAGAATTAGTAAGTATTATAAAGATGCAATTTATTTCTTTTCTTGCTTACCATTTTCAATTCATTTATGTTCTAGTTATCAATATGACAATATTTATTTAGGAATTTCCCTAATAACAACTGCATTATTAACTAACTTATATGCAGAAAATCAAAGTATTTCATATAGAGAAATAATATTATTTAATCTAGTTTGTTTTTGTTTTAGTTTTTCCAAGATTCCTTACGTACTTCTAGGGGCATTATTAATATTATTCCCAACAAGGTGCTTTAAAGAAAATGCTGGAAGATTAGTATCAATGATTGTATTTTTTGTTCAATTGATATGTTCCTTTGCAACGATGTTTGTAATTAATATCGGGAAAGTTCCGTTAATTGAAGGTGAAACTCCAAATATCATTTTCTTTATTAAACATCCTCTCCCATTTATTCGTACTTTATTTGATATTGTTCCAAATAGTATAGAGAATATCGCTAATCCTATTGTAGTTCCTATTGTTCCGTCTAGATTCTTATCAATTATTACAATATTTATTTTTGTTATGGTAGTAGTATTGATATCTGCAAATCTTGAATTTAAAATTGATAGAATAGGACAGCTAGTTATTTTTGGGTTATTTATTACTATTTCTGGAGCTATTATTTATGCTATTTCTGGTGATTTACGAGTGTTTAAAATGGGGAATATTAATGTTGGTGGAGTACAGGGAAGATATTTCTTTTTCATGTTGTTAAGTTTACCTGCTTTTCTGTCTCATGATATTCAAAAATATTTATGTAAAGGTAAGTATAAGTTAGATTCATTTTTATATTATTGTATAACATATTTGAATATCTTGACAGTCGGGGTTATGATTTATTCTCAAATAGCACATAAATTATAGAGGAGAGAAAAATGAGAGTATTAATGATTATTCCTGCTTATAATGAGGAAGAGAGCATCATACAGACCGTTCAACAAATTGAATCATATAAAGAATTTTGCGACTTTACTTTGGATTACGTAATCATTAATGACGGTTCAACGGATAAAACTCAGGAGATTTTAGATAGATATGAATTCAATCATGTTCAGTTGGTATTGAACTTAGGTATTGGGGGAGCAGTACAAACTGGATATAAGTATGCATTGGAGAATGGATATGATATTGCAGTTCAGTTTGATGGGGATGGACAACATGATATTTGCTCATTAAAGAATTTAATTCAACCAATTATCGATGGAAAAGCGAATTTATCTGTTGGTTCACGTTTTGTTGGCGGAAACAAGTCGGGCTTTCAGACAACTTTTATGAGACGATTTGGAATCAAGATAATTTCTTCATTTATTTTGTTTACAACTGGTAAAAAAATATTAGATACAACATCTGGATATCGTGCTGCTGATCAACGAGTGATTAATTATTTTGCACGTCGTTATCCTACAAAATATCCTGAACCTGAATCTATGGTACATTTACTTAAAAGGGGATTTGATATTACTGAAACTCCAGTGAATATGTTTGAACGCCAAGGTGGAGAATCCTCAATCACACCTATTAAATCAATTCGTTATATGTGTGAAGTATGTTCTTCTATCTTAGTAACTGCATTGATGAAGGAGGGTGACTAGGATGATTTTCAATAATGTAATGATTGTTACAGCTATTGTTTTTCTATATATGGTCGTTAGAGGAATAAATCGAAATAAAATCTTATTAGAAAATGCTTTTGTCTGGTTGTTAATTGGAATAGGGATGTTAATTTTCTCTATTTTTCCTAAAGTTCCAGAATGGCTTGCAATACACTTGGGCTTCCAGGTTACCTCTAATTTCATTTTGTTTTTAGCTGTAATTTGCTTATTAATATTATCATTTGTTCAATCTATTCAATTATCAAAACTAAAAAATCAGATGGTTCATCTAGTGCAAGAAGTATCATTAAATCGGAAACGAGGAATTGATAATAATGAAAACGGAAAATAATCATACTTTTATTATCTGTGCATATAAAGAAAGTCCATACCTTGATAAATGTATACAAAGTTTGTTGAATCAAACAGTTAAATCAAGCATTATAATGTATACCTCTACGCCAAATGATTATATTCAAGACATTGCTGATAAGTACGCTATAGATTTATATTCTAAAAATGGTGGATCAATTGGAAAAGATTGGAATAATGCTATGTCTTTTGTCAATACTAAATATATGACAATTGCACATCAAGATGATTTATATGAACCTAAATATTTAGAAAAGACTATGCAAGCATTCGAAGCTAATGAAAATACTTTGATTGTTTTTTCGGATTACGGAGAGCTAACTAAACAGGGATATCGGTTAAAATCTACCAATTTGACAATAAAAAGATTAATGCTCGATATGATGATGTTAGCAAAAAATAATAGAGGTTGGCGCAAATTTATTTTAGGCTTTGGAAACCCAATTTGTTGCCCTGCTGTTTCGTACAATTTGAAATTATTAAATGATTTTAAATTTAACGAGCAGATGAAGGTATCTTTAGATTGGTATGCATGGTACGAAATTGCAATGAGAAAGGGACGCTTTCAATTTGTTTCTGAAATTCTAATGTTTCATAGGATTCATGAGGAATCAGAAACTACAAATATGATTGAGAATCAAACACGAACAAAGGAAGACTTGGAAATGTACAAATTATTCTGGCCAAAACCAATTGCAAAGTTAATAAATAATTTCTATATGAAAAGTCAGAAATCTAATGGGTAAAATATTGTTATGGATAAAATATATTTAAATTTAGAAAAAATTAACTTTTCTAAAAGAGCCAATAGTTTGTTGTATACTATTGGAATGATGGTATTCTCATTTTCATCTGTCCTTCTTTTATTAGTTGTTACAAGAGTCTTAGGGAAGAGTGAGGCCGGAATTTTTTCGATAGGTTGGGCAATATGTCAACAAATGCTAACTATTGGATTATTTGGAACTAGAAATGTACAAGTTTCCGACATAGACGATAATTATCGATTTTCGGATTTTTTTTCACTAAAGATTATTAGTATATTAATGATGTTAATGGGGAGTATAATTTATTCTTTTCTTCTACACTTATCAGAAGTAGAAATTCAAGTGTCATTTTTATTGTCTGTTTTAATGTCTTCAGAAGCATTTGCAGATGTCTTTGCAGGATATTTTCAAAAGAATGATAAAATAGGAATTGTTGGTTTGTCATACATTATTAGAGTCCTAATGTATGATTTACTCTTCATTATTTCTCTATTTGTCTTTCGTTCAATCACTCTCTCAATATCTATTGCTATTTGTGTATCGTATTTATGGCTTTTAGTATTTGATTTTACTTTGATTAGAAGAACAGAAAATATGTTTTGTTTTGATTTAAGTGGATTAAAGAGGGTTATAAGATCAAGTATTGCTATCTGTGTGAGTGCATTTTTAACTAATTATATTGTAAACATCCCTAAAAACTCAATAGCATTGTACTTAGATAACACAATGCAGACATATTATAATATTTTAGCAATGCCATCATTTATCATATCTTTATTTGCGTCTGTAATTATTGTTCCGATGTATACGGATATAGCTTTTTTAGCGTATAATGATATGAAAAAATTCGTAAAAAAGATAATTAAAATTCAAGGTTTACTAATTATATTAACCGCTACTTTTTTAGTTTTAGGAGAGCTTATTGGTGTTCCCATTATTAATTTTTTGTATGGAGTTAATATTAATTTATATAGATTAGAATTTGCAATACTAATTGTTTCCGGTGGATTTAGTAGTCTTGCCACATTTTATGTATATATAATTACGGTATTTTCAAAATCTAAATTTTTATTTTGGGCTTATGGTCTAGTATCAATTTTATCCACATTATTTGGTAATTATTTAGTTCAAAATTTAGAATTATTCGGTGCAACACTTAATTATTTTATTTCAACACTTCTTATCTCATTTTCTTTATTATTTATAATTTTACGTATTGTTAGAAGGAAAATAGAAAGATGAATAATATTAAAGATTTTAATGCATCAAAAATATTTTTAATTATTACCTTATTTTTTGGTCTAGCTTCAATTCTTTTAGCATTTCCACTTTCTAATGGTGATGAAGGTTATCACTTAAGTAAGAGTTATCAGTTTTTTTCGTCGGACTATCCTATGGAAATGTCAGAAAAATTTTTGAGAAATGTTGAGTTGAATGTAATCAAAGCAAAAAGAGAGTCCAATGAGTTTTCTGTAAAACGATTTTTTTTTGAAAAAAAAGAAAATGTTTCTAATGACGGTTTTAAAATTAACCTTGTAGAAGATAGTGCATTTTTTACGAAATTTGATATTGCACATCTAATCCCTGCTCTGGGGGTATTACTGGGTAGAGTAATATATCCAAGCTATGGTGTAATGATGTTATTTGGTAGATTGTTTAATTTGCTTTTCTTTTGTATTTGTTTTTCTTTTCTTTTGAAGGTTAGTAAAATTGGAAAATGGAATTTAATTCTACTTTTTACTGTCCCATTTATGCAAAAAATGGCAAGTTTAAGTTACGATGTTTTTTGTTATGTCATTTGTTGTGCGTTTTTAATAGAGCTGTTAAATTTTCTGAAAAATAATACAGAACACAAAAAGACATCAGTACATTCTCTAATTATCTGTTCAATATTACTATTATTTTGTAAAAAAAATTACATTATACTTTTAGGGTGTTGGGGAATAATATTGCTGAAAAAAATAGAATCTAAACAAGTCCGATTATACATGTATATTTTAACACTAGTGTCATTTTTATTGTTTATCAGCATTTTATCTTTCTTTCATTCTTTTGATTTAATAAATTATTTAAAAGTATTTGTAAATAGTTACTTAAATCCTGTTACAATGCAACGTAGAGGATTTCAATTATTCTCAGTTGTTTCGCCTGTCTTACCAGATATTTACAACATTTTATGGTATATAGCTTTGACAATAGTACTTTTAGGTGAAAAAAATTACTACTGGGGAAAAAAGATTTCGTTAACTTTACCTCTCGTTTTCCTTGCTAATTGGTTGCTCATATATACAGGTTTTTACTTCATTTTAGGTCAACCGCAAAATGCATTCGATGATCTAAGCGGAAGATATCTTTATCCATTTATGCTGTGTTTTTTACCAGTTGCTCAACAATTTTCATTTGTAAATGGAATCGTGATTAAAGAAAAATACTTAAAAATGATTTCTATTGGAATGGTAGTTTTCATTTACGTTTCTTACTTATTGATGATATTTTACAGAGGTTATATTGTAAATACAACCCCAACCTGGAGATAATAAGTTCGCATAGAAAATATTTTTTCTGTCAAATAAACAAAACTAATTGATTCTATCAAAAACTTAGTGTATACTAACAAAGGTGTGGCATTCACACTAAACATACATTCTTATTGGATTGTTGGTAGGTGCTAGAAATAGTTTGCCAGCAAGGTTAAAGATAAGAAGAAGAAAGAAAAACCAAATTGGAGGAATTTTAACATGGCAGTTATCTCAATGAAACAATTGCTTGAAGCCGGCGTACACTTTGGTCACCAAACACGTCGCTGGAACCCAAAAATGAAGAAATACATCTTCACAGAAAGAAACGGAATCTACATTAT
>JAEWFE010000118.1 GCA_023389005.1 Bacillota bacterium | reverse complement strand
CGCCGCCAGAATTTAAACCATAGCGCGCAATATCAGTGGCAATGACTAAAGCTTTACTTTCTGGATGTAAGCGAACATGGTTGATTGCCATTTGTAATGCAGCGGTACCGGCATAGCAAGCTTCTTTCACCTCGATGGCTCTAGCATAAGGTTGAATCCCTAAAAGACGATGTAAGATGACAGCACTTGCTTTTGATTCATCAATGCTAGATTCCGTACCAACAATCACTAAATCAATTTGCTCTTTGTCTTGGGCGGTTAAAATTTTTTCAGCCGCATTGGCACCTAGAGTAATGATATCTTGGCTTTGTGGATTGATGGCCATCTTTTCTTGACCAATTCCGATTAAATATTTATTTGGATCGACATTACGTGCTTGGGCTAAATCAGTCATGTCTAAATACATTTGAGGTACGTAAAAACTGATTTGATCAATACCAACGTTCATTTGTTTATCCCCTTTCAACGTTCTACTATAATAAAATAGCACATTTTTAACAAAAAAAGAAAATAATTGCATGTTTTGTTAAGAATTTTTTAGAATAACTAGCATTTTGATTCATTTATATTTTATTTTTTGTCAATAAATGATATATTTCCATTGGAGGTGTTGATGTGGAACAAGTAGTAATCATTGACGCATTAAGAAGCCCGATTGGTAAATATCGAGGGATGTATAAAAATATTAGTGCCAAAAAATTAGCAGTAAATGTTGTAACTGAGTTATTTAATCGCCACCCTAAAATAAAAGGCGCTGTCAATCAAGCCATTTTTGGACAAGTATTACAAGCAGGAAGTGGCCAAAATATTGCCCGACAAATTGCTTTAGAAAGTGGCTTAGCGCAAACTGTGCCGGCGATGACAGTAAATGAAGTTTGTGGCTCAGGTCTCAAAGCGTTGATTTTAGGAATGGAGCAGATTCAATTAGGGAAAGCCCAAGTTGTTTTAGCGGGTGGTTGTGAAAATATGACACGTGCGCCATATATTAGTGAATATGATAAACAAACCGATAGCTACTCGACCCCACAGCCAGTGATGATTGTCGATGGTTTGACAGATGCGCTAAGTGGGAAACATATGGGCTTAACCGCTGAAAATGTAGCAGAAAAATATAAAATCACCCGTCAAATGCAAGATACTTATGCTTTACAGTCTCATCAAAAGGCTGCCACGGCAATGAGAGAGGGCTATTTTGAAAGTGAGATTGTCCCTGTAGAAGTTGAAGGTACAGTGATTACTTGTGATGAATCGGTGCGGCCAGATACTTCTTTGGATAAATTAGCCTCATTGAAAACTGTATTTAAAGCAGAGGGTACTGTAACTGCTGGAAATGCCTCGCCGTTAAATGATGGGGCCAGCGCAGTACTTTTAGCAAGTGAAAGTTATGCTGTGGCGCATCAACTGCCTATTTTAGCAAAAATTAAGGCAACCAGTGAAGTAGGTATTGATCCACAATTTATGGGCATTTCCCCTATTGAAGCCATTCAACAGTTAATGAAACAAGTTGATTTAACCCTTGATGAGATTGATTTGTTTGAAATTAATGAAGCTTTTGCGGCCTCATCCATCGTCGTTAAAGAGCAATTACAGATTCCTGATGAAAAGATCAATATTGCCGGTGGAGCTATTAGTTTAGGTCATCCAATTGGTGCGAGTGGGGCTAGAATTGTCACTACTCTTGCGCATCAATTAAAAAGAACCAATAAACGCTATGGCATTGCTTCTTTGTGTATTGGCGGTGGATTAGGCTTGGCAATGCTTATTGAAAATTACCAAGCACATTCAAATAATCAAAAAAAAAAGTTCCAACAGCTAACCATTAATCAGCGTCAAGATTTCTTGCGTGAAAGTGGTCTAATTGATGAAACGGTCATTGCTCAATGGCAAAATCATAGTTTAGATGAAAAAGTGATGAGTCATTTAATTGAAAATGTCGTCACGGATTATGCATTGCCAGTAGGGATTGTCCCTGAATTTATTATGAATGAAAAAACTTATTATCTACCGTTTGCAACAGAAGAACCATCTGTTGTTGCAGCTTGTAGCTATGCAGCAAAAATGACTAAACAAACCGGGGGCTTTCAAGCAGAAGTTCAAAATCGTTTGGCGCAAGGACAAATTGTATTACAAAATATTGCTGATGTTCAGGCGATTGCTAGGGAAGTAGAGGCGTTATTGCCAAAATTAAAAGAGGTGGCACAACAAGCTTATCCGTCTATTGTCAAAAGAGGCGGTGGTGTTGTGAAGCTTGCGACACGTACCTTTAATAGTGAAGCATTTTTATGTGTGGATGTTTGGATGGACACCAAAGAAGCAATGGGTGCCAATATGTTAAATACGGTATTGGAAGCAATGGCCACTGAATTAAGGCGTCAATTATCTGTGGATGTATTAATGGCCATTTTAACGAATTATACACCTGATTCTTTAGTGACAGCAAAAGTGGCAGTTGATTTTAATCAATTAGATAAGTTGGGCAATGGGCGACAAGTAGCTCAGAGAATTGTTCAGGCGAGTCGTTATGCACAGCTTGATCCATTTCGTGCAGTCACTCATAACAAAGGCATTATGAATGGGATAGAAGCACTATGTTTGGCTCTTGGAAATGATACCCGCGCCTTATCTGCTAATATTCATGCTTTTGCCAGTCAAGACGGTCAATACAAAAGCTTAAGTACTTGGGAAATTGTTGAGAATCAGTTGGTTGGTAAAATTCAACTACCATTGATGATTGCTAGTGTAGGGGGGGCGACTCATGTATTACCTAAAGCGGCTAGTTTCCATCAATTATTGCAAAATAGCGATGCAAAAACATTATCGATGCTACTAGCGAGTGTGGGATTGGCCCAAAATTTGGCAGCCTTAAGAGCCTTAGTTAGTGAAGGGATTCAAAAAGGACATATGAAAATGCAGGCGCGTAGTCTAGCAATGAGTGTTGGTGCTAATGAACATGAAATAGCTAGTGTGGTTGAGGCATTATTGCAAACGACGATGAATCAAGAAAATGCTCGTCAAATCTTAACCCAAATAAGAAAAAGTAAGTAAAAAAACGAGTGAAATCAGCTTTTGTGGATTTCACTCGTTTTTATGATGATTATCGATTTTCAAGTGGTGTGTTCGCAAAGTCTTCAATAACAGGAATGACTTCAAGTTTTAATTTGTATTTACGCTCTAAAGCTGATTCAATCGTGAATTGTCCGACTTGTGAAGTTGAAATCGTTGCTAATAGACGTTCGTTCGCAGCTTGTTCAATCACTTGAATTTCATCCGCTAACTTTTTAACAGTAAATTTAGGGAAAGCAGTGATTTTTTCAACAAATGTATCGTAACCACTTTGAGTTGATTCTTCTTTTTTGCTAGTAGCATCACTTGTTGGCGCTGCTTCAGCTATTTTTTCTTCTTTTACATCTTCTTGCACTGGTGTTACTTCTTGGGCTACTTCAGTTGATACTTGTTGATTTTCTGTATTTGGACGTTTTGGTGCTTGATACCAATATGTAACGATTTCTTCTACTAAATTTGAACTAAATTGCTCAAATAAGCATGGTTCTTCATTTTGAATACGTTTAATGATGGTGTCAAACGTTTTATCAAGCGGCACAGTCAATAATTTATCCTTTGTTGTTTGGCCAAGAAATTCGATAAAAAGTTCGTTTTTCCGATTTTTATAAGTGTACACTTTAATCGGCATTTGATATTGGTTTAATGCTTTATTTTCTAATTCACGGAATAATCGATTTTTTGTTTGTTCCATTGATGGTCGAAAATTTTTAAGTAATTTTTTTAAGTTTTTCTTTTTCATAAAAACTCCTTTCAATCGTTCATAAATAATTATTCATCAGACAAAGATGTTTGGTTAGACGTTTCAATCGTTAAATCAGAAAATTTAGGAATAATAGCATAGCAATCCATCTCTTTTTGGTAAGCTACAGCCATGTTTTCCCAAGTGAATAATTCATACTTTCCTAAGCGTTGATCTAATTCATTGATAAATTGTTGCTTGGAATAGTTTCTAGCAGGGAAATGTTGAATTTTTTCAGGATAAATCAAAAAGACAAAATCAGATGAGAAGGCTTTTTTGATATATGCTGGTAATTCTTCAAGTCTTGTATACATGGACCATCCACTTCTTTCCACAAAAAATAAAGCACATCACACAATAGTTTATCAATAAATAGGTAAAAAGACAAATATTTTCTTTGACTTTTCATTGCAATCTCTCTTTTTAAAACTTCATTAAGTCTGTGGATTTTTCTTTTCAAGCAATGAATTTTTAGGTAAACTAGTTAAATGATAAAAAAAGAAAGGTCAAACAAATGGATATTTATTTAAAAGAAGCATACTTACATATTGTCGATCGTCAGGCGGGAGATCCAGTATTATCGGAGTTACCGCTTGATTTAAGTAAAGACTATTTGCGAGAATATATCGAAAAGAAAATTGTAAAAATGTATTCTCCACAATCCAAAGCGGGTCAGATTGATTTAGCAAGCGACATCGGGCAAATTCTAGCGCAACAAACAGAACTTAAAATGATGAGTCAGCAATTAGTTAATCTCTGGTATCAAATCTATCAACAAAGTGAGGAAGCTCCTTCTTGTGATATTATCGTAGCGAAATATGAGTTAGATACGACACCTTATTTAGCTTTTTTGAAATTGAATTATTCACAAGGGTATACGCATTTTCTAGATCAAACAGAAGAAGGTTTATACAATCAATTTATTTTGCACCAAGCGATTTTGCCAAATAAAACCCAAAAA
>JAEWFE010000034.1 GCA_023389005.1 Bacillota bacterium | reverse complement strand
AGTTCATTGGGCGTAATACCAACATTTCGCCATCGCCCATATCCATTGGTGGGAACATATCTTCATGGTAGTGATCCCAGTGGCCAGAAGTCTTATAAAGGTTCACATCAGCCATCACTGGAGTATAAACATGTTGGTAACCTAAGCTAATTTCTTTATCAACAATGTAGCGTTCAATGGTACGACGGATTGTAGCGCCTTTTGGTAACCAGAATGGCAACCCAGAACCAACTTCCTTAGACACCATAAATAAATCAAGTTCTTTACCTAGTTTGCGGTGGTCACGTTCTTTAGCTTCTTCACGTAAACGCAAGAATTCTTTTAAGTCTTTTTTATCAAAGAAGGCAGTACCATAAACGCGTTGCATCATATGGTTGTCAGAATTTCCGCGCCAGTATGCACCTGCCACTGATAATAATTGGAAGACTTGGATACGACCAGTTGAAGGGACATGTGGGCCACGGCAAAGGTCTACGAATTCACCTTGTTGGTAAGCTGTAATTACTTCATCTTCAGGTAATTCGGTAATTAATTCCACTTTATATGGATCTTGCGCAAATAATTCTAGCGCTTCTTGTTTTGTCAAGACACGGCGTTCGATTGGTAAGTTTTCCTTCACAATCTTCATCATTTCCGCTTCGATAGCTGGTAGGTCTTCTGCGGTAATTGCATTTTCGCCATTATCTGTATCGTAGTAGAAACCAGAATCAATGGCTGGACCTACGCCAAAGTGAATTTTGGGATATAAACGACGCATTGCTTGAGCCATTAAATGGGCACTTGAATGACGTAATAGGCTCAACGCATCTTCATGATCTGGCGTAATAATTTCAATTGCCCCATCTTCATTAATTTCGCGTGTTAAATCAATTAATTGGCCGTTTAATTTACCGGCTAATGCTTTTTTCGCTAAACTCTTTGAAATACCTTCAGCGATTTCTTTCGTTGTGACACCTGCAGCAAATTCTTTGACTGCACCATCTGGAAAAGTAATTTTAATCATCTTGTTTTCCTCCATATTTCTGATGATTCACGTAAAACAAAAAGTCCTAGCATAGCCATCATTCGTGACTACACTAGGACGTATCTACGTGGTTCCACCTAATTTTAAGTATTGCTACTCCTTGAAAGTCTTAACGGTCTGCACCGCCCTTAGATTCATAAGGGTCTTGTGAAAGTGGTCTGCCCTTGGTTTTCTCCTAGAAGGTTTTCAGCCACGACCTTCCTCTCTTATCAGAAGACTCTCAAGTTTAGGTGTCTTTCTCATCGATCAATTTACGTCTTCTATTTAAACACCATTTCTTGAAAATTGCAAGAAAAAAATGAAAAGAAATGCTAGAAAAATCGAACAAAAAAATGCCTAGAAGGTTTCCAGACATTTTTGAACTGCTTATTTCTTCCACTCACCGTTTACACCATAAGTGCCTTTTTTCATTTCATTAATAATGACATGAATATGTTCTTTAGGTGCACCAGTATTTTTGTGAACGGCTTCTGTCACATCTTTCATCATGTTTTCTAATTGTTCTTGGCTGCGACCTTCCACTAATTCAATGTGTACGAATGGCATCAAAATTCCTCCTCAAAAATAATCTAATTTTATGATAAACGAACGAACTAAATTGTCAACTATCTTTTAGCTTTTAGTTAAGACTTCGAAAGTAATCACTTATCTTCTTTGTGTAACATACTTTTTACTATCAAATGGTAGTTAATCACCCTAATCTATGCTATAATTTTAAGTCAAGAATTGTTAGGGGTGATTACAATTAACGCAAAAGAACAAGAAATTCAACATTTAAATACCACACTCGTTAATATAGAACAAGAGAAAAATATTTTAAGTCGAAAATTACAAGAACTAAACGGCCATTTTCAAAGCGATTTAAAAGAATTAGCCGATATAAAAATTCAAACAGGTTCTGAAGAGGCTTTTTACGAATCTGTCGTGGAATATCAAAAACACGAACAAGATTTAATGATGAAATATCAAAATGCCCAATCCCAAGAAAAACGCATCCAAACACTATCCGCCATGCAAAAAAGCCCGTATTTTGCACGGATTGATTTCAAGGAAGAAGCGCTTGACGAAACACTGTACCTGGGAATCGCTTCTTTACGGGATAAAAATGAAGAACCAACCATTATTGACTGGCGTGCACCGATTGCCAACCTATACTATGAAGGTCATCTTGGAAAAGCAAGTTATAAAACCGACCATGACACCTTTGAAGTCGAACTTACTTTAAAACGACAATTCAAAATCACAGATGGCAAACTACAAGCAATGGTCGATACCAATGATACGATTAATGATGAATTCTTGCTTGAAGTATTAGATGAAGCCAGCAGCAATCAAATGAAAAATATCGTGGCGACCATCCAAAAAATGCAAAATACCATCATCCGTGACAGCCACAGTAAGGCCGTCTTAATTCAAGGGATTGCTGGAAGCGGAAAAACCTCAGCACTCTTGCAACGGGTGGCCTATATTTTATACCATAATCGCCAATGGTTAGATGAAAAACAAGTGCTCGTTTTCTCCCCTAACCGCTTATTTACAGATTATATTGCGATGGTGCTGCCGTCTTTAGGTGAAAGCCAAGTGCCGACCTTTACTTTCAATGATTTTCTACAACAGCTCTTGCCAACGATGGAAATTCCTAAAAATACGATGAGTGAAGAAGAATTTTTGGCTGATTTAGAAAATGCTGTCGATAGCTTTAAACAGAGTGTCACCGC
>JAEWFE010000025.1 GCA_023389005.1 Bacillota bacterium | reverse complement strand
TTAAAATGAGCAAAATCTGGCGCAAAATCCCCTAATTGTTTTCTACCAGCATCTTGAGTTATTTTTTGATTCATTTTTTGACACTTCCTAATTGTTGATATTGTTTTATTGCTATTTTCAAACGGTTCAATCCATCAATCAGCTGAGATTTTGGACAAGCATAATTCAAACGTAAGAAAGACTGGACTTATGATCAATTATTTTATCGAAATCATAATGCATTATAATTTACCACCATAAACCGGGAAGAAACTAGCTTCACCATAATCTTGAATTTTATCAATCGCCAACAATTCTTTCATATCTTCTTGACTAATTTCAAAATCTAAATCTGCATTTTCGCGCATATGGTCTGGATTCGCCGTTTTTGGTAAGACAATCATATCTAGTTGAATACAATAGCGAATACATAGTTGCGCCACAGAAACACCATATTTTTTAGCCATCGCCACAATTTTAGGATTTTTCAAGGCTTCTCCATGCGCAACAGGTGAATAAGCTTCGACTGCGATACCTTCATTTTGACAATATTGAATTAAATCAAGTGGTGTATTTGAAATATGAGCTAATATCTGATTCACTTGTGGCTTAATTCTGGCTGTTTTTAAAATATTTTGCACATCTTCTTCTAAAAAGTTTGAAACCCCGATAGCTCTTAATTTACCTGCTTCAAGGGCATCTTCAAGTGCACGCCAAACTTCTTGATTTTCTTTTTTATAACGATTTTCTGATTGATTGACTTCCTTCCATGGTTGAGGACTATGAATAATCATCATATCCAAATAATCCATTTTCATTAATGCAAGCGTATCATCAATTGATTTTGCCGCACTTTCATAAGATTTATGTTCAGCTGCTACTTTTGATGTGATAAAGATTTCGTCACGAGGAATCCCTGATTGACGAACCCCTTCACCTACTCCACGTTCATTGCCATATGCTTGAGCCGCATCGATATGACGATAACCCATTTGTAAAGCAGATTTCACAGCATCCGTTACCTTATCATCATCAATCAGCCAAGTTCCCAAAGCTAGTTGTGGAATTACAACACCATTATTTAATTTCATACTTTTGTTAAACATTGATTTTCTCACCTTTCGTATTCATAATCTTCACTTGATTAAAATCAATCAATTCATCATCTAAAATAAGTTCATCAACACTTGCTGCTTGAATATGCGCTTTAATCGGATTTTTAATACTATCAACCTTTGTAGTAATTGTTGCTTCAGCTGTCGAATATTCAAAGGCCAAATCTGTATGTATTACCTTACAATTGATTAACTTCACATTATTCATGTAGCAAAGTCCTTGATTACTCTCAATTGTACAATTAATAAACGTCACATTTTTGGAATTCCAACCTAGATATTCACCTACGATTACCGCATTTTTCACAACAACGTTCTCACAGTTCCAAAACGCGTCTTTAGATATGATTTTTGCCCCATCAATTTCAACATCACTTGCACCATCAAAGGCATAATTGCCCATAATTGTTAAATCTGTTGCTTGAATATCACGGCTATTCATCGCAAAATAATCCCCGTTTACCGTAACCTGATTCAAAGTGATTTCGCGACAATTCCATAAAGTCTCTTGCGCATGTGCAAAATGGACATCTTCAAGTAAAATTTTACTTGCCCGGCGAAAGATTTTTGGTGCCTGATTCGAGCAATGATGCATCTGAATATTATGCGTGTACCAAATTCCCGAACGCGCGGTATCCAATAAAGTAACATGATGGGCCACCACATTTTGACAATACCACAATGGGTACTTCCAACTAAAGATATCGTTTTCTAGTACTAAATCAGCACTTTCTTTTAGCGGAGATTCCCCCTCTCCTCTTTAAAAACTGAATCGACCACTTTCAAATGCTTGGACTTAAACAATGCACGTTCACCAGTCAATAAACCCTCTCTTATTTCGTTCACCTTCATCACCTCACACCTCAAGTCTACACCTTAAACTTCACTTTAAGTCAATAGATAATTGGCAGAAAAAGTCAAAAAAAGAAGAATTTCATCGTACACAAAATACTCAGAAATTCTTCTATACTCTTATTCTATCCCTACTTGGAAAATTTGGCGGATATCTTCTTCAGTTAATTGAGAAAGAGAGGCCTCATCACCTTGCATGACTTGATCAAAGAGTTCTCGCTTACTTTGTTGTAGTTCATAGATTTTTTCTTCAATGGTGCCTTCTGTAATCAAACGCCATACTTCGACCACTTCTTTTTGTCCCATCCGATGTGCACGGCTTGTCGCTTGGTCTTCTACAGCAGGGTTCCACCATAAATCATACAGAATCACCGTATTCGCCCCAGTTAAGTTCAAGCCCGTACCACCTGCTTTAAGCGAAATTAAAAAGACGGGTTTATCTCCTTGATTAAAGGCTTCTACCATTTCCATACGTTGCTTGCTTGGTGTGCTGCCATCTAATTTGAAGCATGGAATATCTAACTGCGCTAACTCAGCTTCAATTAAGTTCAACATACTAGCAAACTGCGAGAAAATTAAAATGCGGCGATTGTTTTCCAAAGCCTGAGTCAGCAATTCCTTCAACTGCTCTAATTTTCCAGACTCCCCATAAAAATCATCTAAATAAAGTTGCGGTGAACAACAAATCTGACGTAAACGAGTTAGACCAGCTAAAATGCTAATACGATTCTTCTTAAACTCATCGCTATTCATTTGAGCTAAAGTTTTTTGAATTTGTTCTAATTGCGCCAGATAAACTTCTTTTTGTTCTTTACTCAATTCATTATAATAGTTGGTTTCAATCCGTTCAGGTAAATCAAGCAAGACTTCTTCTTTCGTCCGTCTTAACACAAATGGCTGTATCATCTGAGCAATCAATTCAGTCGAAAACTTTCTAAATTTTGCCTTGCTTGGGAAAAATCCCGGAATTATCACTTGGAAGATTGACCATAATTCATCAAGTCTATTTTCCACTGGCGTACCACTAAGCGCAAACCGTTTTGGAATCGTTAATTTTCGCAAAGCCTGGGCCGTTTTGGTTTGACTATTTTTCACCATCTGTGCTTCATCTAAAATTAACACTTGATAGGCTATTTTGGCATGTAATTTTTCATCTTGGCGGAAACTTTGATAGCTTGTCACATACACATCCGCTTCAGTCGATAGTTGTTCGGCACGCTTATCCTTCCCACCGTTCACCACTTGCACTTTTAATTCAGGTGCAAACTGCTTGCACTCCTGATACCAATTATAAACAAGACTGGCTGGCACGATAATTAAAGCCTTCATTGATGGATCATTTTGCTTTTCAGATAGCAGGTAAGTAATCGTCTGAATCGTTTTCCCTAAACCCATTTCATCTGCCAAAATACCGCCAAGCTGATAATCACTTAACATCTTCAACCAACGAAATCCAGTCAATTGATAAGGACGTAAATTAGCATTTAAGCCACTAGGTAAAGTAACCGGATAGTCTTGCGGATGGGTTAAATGTTGAACAAAAGTCGTAAAGTCTTGGTTGACCTCGATTTGCTCATTTTCCAATCGAGCTAACTGTCCGCCTCGATATAAAGGCATCTGGAATTGGTTGGCGTTTTGTTCACTGACTTGCCGAATTAACGACAATGACTCACTTGCTTTTTGGAACTCCTCTTGAGACAAATCAAGCAAGCGGCCATCATTTAATCGCACAAAATCCGCATTCTTACTTAAAGCAACTAAAGCACGCTCGACATCTTCTAGCTCAATCCCATCCACTTCAAAAGAGACATCCAAGAATCCACCATTTTTAATAATTGACAATTTTGGCTTATATTGCTCCTGATTGACAAACATTTCTTGAAGCTTTTCATCTAAAATCACTTCACCGAATTGGGCAAATTGCGTCAGTGTATATTTTAAGAAATGATAGAAGTCTTCGTCACGAGAAATCAATAATTGATAACTAGCCTCTTTTTCAACAAACTGATTGGCCAAAATAAACTGTTCAATACGGTTTTCCTGATCTATATCACGAATTAACTGGTTGGCTTGATTAGCATTTTGGCAATAAGCTGATTTTTTTGCTAAGACAATATCGCCATATTGCAATGCCAAATCTAACTGGACGCCAAATCTTACCTCAGAAAAATAAAATTTCGTAACTAATGGCGCAGCAATCATATTTTCTGACAAAGACGGATCAATATCCACAACCGCAAATTTTTGAATCACTGGTAAATATTTAGATAGGAAATCATTTGCCTCTTGTATGGAGAAGCGAAAAATCGAATCAAAGCCGTAAATTAACCGATCAAACTGCCACGTCACATAACGATATAATTTTTGTTGAAAGTCAGAATAAGCGTCATATAACAAAATAGACTGATATTCCAAACGATACAGTTGTCCCTCAATCACCGCGCACAAGTACGTAAAGTCAGTCATTTCAATAGCATCTTCGAAAAATAATGATACTTGATTTTCATCGACCTTTTGGATATGACAAGTAATAAATGAATCCAAATCAGCTGGCATGGAATGAAATTGTGTAAATTCTCGATTATCTACAGTGATTTTTAGTAAATGATTCGGGAATTTTTCTAACAGCTCGTCCATTGTCGTACTATCTAACACAACTTCTTTCTCTACACTTTGTTCGCGATAATCCACATAGTTTAAATGTCCTAAATGAGTAGCCATCAACCATTGAATCAACGCAAAGTCCTCTTTTGAAAAACACTCTGGGGCTACTGCTATCGATACTTTAGGCGTCAACTTATAGTGATCTGTATAATAGCACTTATTTAAAAATTCATGAATATTTTTTATCAAATAATTACGCTTTCCATTATTGACATACAGTCTTAAATAAAAGGCAGTTTGCCCTGATTTTTGAGCATAATCGAGCTGATAATAAAGTTTAAGTGGCTGTAATTGTTCTAGACTTACGGAAACTAAAAAATGATTTTGCAGACTATCCATGAATTGTGATAAAGCATCGACTTTGGCAGCTTCGATTTTCTTTTCATTTTCCTCATCGTGCAGCTCTACATAAGCATCCTCCCACGAAATCGGCAAGCCTACTTCTGCCCTTAAAGCCATGGTATGCTCACAAGCACCGTATTTCCCAAACGTCTGACATTGACAACTATCACTTCTAACAGACCCCATACTAACCTTTGTCTTGAGAATGACAAAATCGTGATAAAATTCTCCGTAATAGAAACCTCTACTACGATAATCACGTAAATTAATGAGACAATGCTGGTTTATTAATACTCTAGCTTCTTTAAAAATAGTTTGATATTGCTCTTTATTCATCTTATTCCTCGCAGCATTTTATTCATAGTTTGAGCATATCATTAATTCAATGATGATACAACAAAAAACACGAGCCTGATTTTGACTCGTGCATCTGATTATTCATGTTCTGTACTTTGGCTCAAAGCAACATTTTGATTGACTTCTTCAACCACATGATTGATTTGATGTTGTAATGCGGCAAGTGCTCCCACGCCTAGATACAAACGCCCAGGTGCTTGTTCCATTTGAGTCACTTCAATAATCGCTTGCGCTACTTTAGCTGGATCGCCACTTTGATTATGATTTAAGCGGTCAAAACCAGACATTGTTTGGCGAACCACATCATAATCTTCAATTTGTTTGGCCGGACGCTTCATCGAGGTTTGGTCTAAAAAGTCGGTCCGCACGCCACCTGGACAAATCGCAGTCACTTGAATATTGAATGGACGCACTTCTTCATTTAATGCCTCGCTCAACATTATTACAGCCGCTTTGGTCGCAGAATAAACCCCTTGCGTAGGACCGGTCACACTACCAGAAATCGAAGCCATATTAATAATTCGGCCAAATTGTTGATTACGCATAATTGGTAAAACTTCCTGAATCACTTGGAAAAGACCAAAGAAATTCACATCAAAATTCGTGCGCACTTCAGCTAATGAAAATTCTTCGACTGCACCAAGTAAGGCATATCCCGCATTGTTCACAAGATAATCGATTCTACCAAATTTCCCAATGATTTCTGCAATCCCTTGATGAATCCCCTCTTCATCAAATGGCATATTCACCGCATAAAAATTGGACTGAAATTCAGGTAATTGCGTTTGAACTTCTTGTGTTAAACGTTCTTTATTACGACTTGTTCCGACGACTTGATAGCCCGCCTTCAATCCAGCTAAAACGATTTGTAAACCAATACCTTTAGAAGCACCGGTTACAACTAAAACTTTTTTCTCCATCTGTTTTCCCCTATTCCTATTTGTTATCAAAACTATTTTCATCATACTGAAGGAAAGCGCGATTGTCAAAAATGCTGTTTCTTGTTATAAGGTATCTCTTAAGAAATTCTTAAATGATTTCATGAAGAGAAAGGCTTGGTAGCAAAAAAGTTTCCTAAAAGATACCTAGTGCCTTTAAAGTGCCTACTTCACAAATTTCATCATACGACTTACACTTTACATGTAAAACGAAAACATAAAAGAAACGAGGAAAAGTTTATGAGTATGCAAGATTATCGAATTAACCCTAAAAATGGTTTAGAATTTGGCCTTTATTCCCTAGGAGACCATATGCCCGACGCCCTAACTGGAGAAAGGATTTCAGCAAAAGAACGTGTCGACCAAATTGTCCAAGAAGCGGTCTTAGCCGAACAAGCAGGCCTTGATTTTTTTAGCATTGGTGAGAGCCATCAAAAATATTTTGTCGGACAAGCCCACGCCGTCATGTTAGGTGCAGTCAGTCAAGCCACTGAAAAGATTAAAATTGGTTCAGCTGCTACCATCGTTTCTACTTCTGATCCCGTCCGTATTTATGAAAACTTTGCGACATTAGATTTACTTTCAAATGGACGTGCAGAGATTATTGGTGGGCGCGCCTCACGTGTGGGACTATTTGAATTACTAGGCTACGATTTAAAAGACTATGAAGAACTATTTGAAGAAAAATTTGAACTCCTACTAAAAATCAATCAAGAGAAATTCGTCACCTGGGAAGGCAATTTCCGCGCACCTTTAAAGAATGCAGAAGTCTTACCACGACCATTAAACGATAAGATGCCGATTTGGCGAGCAGTCGGTGGTCCTGCAGAAAGTGCCATTAAAGCTGGACGTCAAGGTGTTCCAATGGCCATTGCAATGTTGGGTGGGCCGGTAAGTATCTTTAAACGTTCAGTCATGGCATATCGTGAAAGCTTGGCCATCAACGGCTATAACCCAGATGATTTCCCAGTAGCAACGACCGGACTTTTCTATGCAGCCAAAGATAGTCAAACAGCTTTACGCGAATTTTATCCATATGTCAATAAAGGGATTGAAATCGCGAATGGGACCGGCTTCAATAAACGCTTATTTGCTAATGGTGCACATCCGCAAGACGTAATGGCTATCGGTAGTCCACAACAAATTATTGAAAAAATTCTCTATCAATATGAAGAATTCGGACATCAACGTTACATGGCTCAAATCGATTTTGGTGGTATGCCATTTAAGAAAGTCATGGAAAATATTGAAATGATTGGCACGACCATTCTACCAGCCGTCAAAAAATATACAAAGGAGAAATAAACGATGAAAGTTGTAACCTTATCAAGTGCAACAATCGGTAGTAAAACTGCCATTGCCATTCAAAAAACAACCGATTATCTAAAACAAAAATTTCCGGAAGTTGATGTTGAGATGATTGATCTTCGCGAAAAAAATTTAGTCTTCAGCGATGGTCGCAATTACTTAGAATATACCGGGGATACTCTCGAAGTAACTAGTAAATTAATGCAAGCCGATGCAATTATTATTGGTACACCTATCTTCCAAGCATCCATTCCTGGTTCGTTAAAGAATATCTTTGACTTATTACCGGAAAAAGCTTTACGCGATAAAGTAGTCAGCATTGTTGTAACAGCTGGTTCTAGTAAGCACTATCTAGTCCCTGAAATGCAACTAAAACCTATTCTTTCTTACATGAAAGCTCAAGTCCTACCAGAAATTGTCTTTATAGAAGGACAGGATTTTAATCGCCATGAAATCGAAAATATCGATATTCATTTTAGACTTGAAAAACTAGTAGAAGATACTGTCTTAATGACGGAAGTATACCAAGAATTCAAACGAAAACAAGAAGCGTTGCTATTTTAACAGCTTATCACTATATACTAAAAAGAGCCATCCTAGGACAAACTTTCCTTGGATGGCATTTTTGTTTATACACTAGATTGATTTTCAAAATCTATACAAACTGACTTGCTGATTTAGGTTTTATCTATTCATTTTCTATGTTTCATTTAATCAATTAGAAACCTTCCGAAAAGAGCCAAAATAATCCATTCATCAATATTTTCATAATCATTGTAATGGCTGTACTAAGTCCAATAAACGATCAATATAGCTTTTATCGTGTCCTAATTCATTTTTGGTTTGATTTGTTGTCTTTAATTCATCCGTGATTAATCCATCAATTGGGGTTTGTAAATAATAGCGGATCTTATCAGGCGAATTGATTGTCCATACGAATAATTTTTTATTCATTTGATGAACCTCTTCTGCTAACTGGGGACGATAGGAGAAATCCTCGATAGCATAAAAATCTACTGGTTCGTTCGGTAGTTTACCAAACTGAATTGGAATAACATACCCTGTATCTAGGTCAGGATCTAATTTTTCGACGGCAAGAATCGTAGGAAGATCCAGTGACATAATTTTAACTTGATTTTCCATTCCACTTTTCTTAAGCTCATTTACAAATCGAATGACATAGCTACTATCCTCGTTTCCAGTAGGTTTTAATTCTAAAATCAAATGCATCTGTAACTGCTTCGCGATTTTCAAATAATCTTTCATGCTTACAATCTTACTTGTATGTCCATCTTGTTTGATTTTTAAGCCGATTACTTTATTAGCAGGTAAATCAGACACTTTTTTATCTAGACCAGCCAAACGTTTTAAATCATTATCGTGCATGACTACAAACTGATGATCTTTTGTATAAAGTAAATCCAATTCAACATAATTTGCCTTCATATTTTTAGCTGCTCTCAATCCTTCTACTGAATTTTCAACCGCCTTAGCTACATAGCCACGATGACCGACAATTTCAATTTTAGGATTATATTCTAGCGTTGCCAATTGATAGGTTTCACCTAAATAAAAACTTGCAAATACCATAAACAATAAGGCCAAACTTGCAAATTTGCGTTTCTTTTGGACATTTTGTAAAGGTAAATTTTTGCTAAACGATTGTATATTTTGAATCAGTAAATGAAAAATACCGATTTTTACAAATAAATTGGTGGCAAAGATACATCCATTAATCAAAGTCAATAATAAACTTTCTAAGAATAGATTACTGCCGTTATTATCTAAAATTAAGGCTAAAACTAAAGATAATAAAAACACAGGCAATAATATGAGCAGTAATATAAATTCAATCAATGTAAAACTTAAGAAAAATTCAATTAATTTACCTTTTGTCATTTGCCAACTTCGTTTATAAATTTGTGGGAAATTCAAATCAGTCAGTGTAAATAATGGAACCACAAATAAAAAACGAAAGGCCAAATAAATCAATGTCAAGCCTCCAACAAATAGCAAAACTGCACTAGTTGGTGACTTACTCCATTCACCCGTAATAAAATCCGGAATGTATAGTTCGTTTGTCAAAGTAGTAGATAATCCTAAATTAGCAATAGGGATTCCTAAAATAACATATGCTAAAAAATACAATCCGTTGAATATATTTTGCTTATTCAACTTTAAATGCGTTGGATGAAATAGTTCTTTCCATGCTATTTTTTTCTGGTTGCTTGCCCCTAGAATCATTAAGCAAAAAACTTGGTATTCAAGAAATAATAATACTACCAACAATATTAAATAAACAATTAAACTAATAAAACCCATTGGATTCAAGAGTATCTGAATAATATTTGTGTTATTCAAATTATCCTGCCCCGTCATCAACAATACAAAGCCAAAGATTCTTCTAAGTATAAAGCTTCCCACAACACCAAATATTAACTGGATTAATATTCCTGTATACAAATAGTGCCATTTGTTCTTATTTAAATCTTTTAACGTCTCTTTTGCTTGTTTTAAAACACGTTGAATCATCTGTATTCCCCCTTTTCATGCATTTTATTATAGCGAAAACGACTTGCGATTTCTAGTTTATTTTTCTATTATAAATTATCATATTAGGTTATTTATTCATGATGCTAATAAATTTGATAAAATATCATCATTCTGTTATGATGAAAAATGGAGGGGTTAGAAATGAACGAGATTATACTTTTAGTTTTACTACTATTTTTAGGAAGAGTGATTAATTCCAAACGACTTGAACGTTTTATTTTCTTTAAAACTTTAGCTGTTTTTGCCGCAATGCTATTCTTTTCAACAACAGTATTTTTAATCCTAGTATTTGGACTTTTGTTCATCAGCCAATATATCGTAACACCACTTGGAAAGTCCCCCTTTATGACAATGTTTATGCTAATTTTGGTTTCAGGAGTCATTTTATATTTTGTAGTCAGTAAACTTGCAAATAAATGGCATATATCAATGACCATTTTCACCTTAATTGAATACTATATTCAATGGGGACTCATTTATATCACTTTGTATCAGGTGGCTGTTGATAATTTTATTAAAGGTACAGACATTGAAAAGTTAATCGAAGGGGGAGTCAGTAGTCCAGCCTATCTTATGCTCGCATTCTTACCATCATTTATTTCTGTATGGATTGCCACAATTATGTACAAACTTGAAAAACATGAAATATAACTCATATCATTTATATCGCTCACACTAATAATAGTAAGCGCTCAATAACAAGGTGTATAGCATCCCACTAATCCTCCAGTTATACTGTATTCAAACAGAAGATGGGAGGATTTTTTATATACTCATTTTTTATTAGAGACTAATGGGTCAGCCTCTTTCAATATACTTCATTATTGGGCGCTTACATTGCACCATACTTGGCACACAAAAAGAGAGAAAGCATTCATAAAATAACTTTCTCTCTAAACGACTTAATTGCCAACAACACTACTTGACAAAGACCTTAAAAAAATATCATACATACTACAATAGCCGCTGATACTGAGATGCTTCTTAAAATCAGCGGCTATCATGATTCAGCTATTTATCTGTGTTTTTAGCTTTTCTTTTTGAAAAAACTAAAGATAAACCCACAAGTATAAACCCAATATAAGAAAGGAATTTCCAAGAAGACATTCCCGATTTTGGTAAATTTGCCTCACGTTTCTGCTTTCGAGATAAAAGAGGTAATTCTCCATTTTTATCTTGAGAACCATCAATTTCGTTCCTTCGCACACTATTACCCTTTAACTTGGTTTGTAATGCTTCTTCTACTTCTGAATCTGTTTGAGTGCTAGTCTCTGTTGTTGTTGGCTTAACCTCAGAATCGGTTTGAGTACCATCTTCTGTTGTTGTTGGCTTATCTTCTGAATCAGTTTGAGTACCATCTTCTGTTGTTGTTGGCTTAACTTCTGAATCATTTTGAGTACCATCTTCTGTTGTTAATGGTTTTATTTCTGCATCTGTTTGAGTGCTAGTCTCTGTTGTTGTTGGCTTAACCTCAGAATCGGTTTGAGTACCATCTTCTGTTGTTGTTGGC
>JAEWFE010000320.1 GCA_023389005.1 Bacillota bacterium | reverse complement strand
ACGCTAGATCTGATGTGAGTATTATTGGTTGTGATGGGGTAGATTTAACGACCGGAATTACCACCTCTGTCTTTCATGAATCTAAAATCAATCAAAAAATTATCGAAAACTCAAGCACATTAATTGTCGTTTGTGACTACCGTAAAATTGGACATCAAGCAAACTTTACCATTGGAAAAATCGAGGATATTGATATATTAATTACCGACTCCTATGCTGATGAGAGAATCCTCACTGCCCTTGAAAAATCCGGAGTACAAGTTATTCAAGTCCAAGTTTAACGAAAAAAAGCGTATTTCATTGAGAATTTTCCCAGTGAAATACGCTTTTATTTTTTTATTTTTTTAATCCTAGAGCATAAGCAGGGTCAACAAACCCTTGCCAGTTAGGTGTTTTTGCTAAGCCAAAATGTAAATGAACACCGGTTGAATTACCTGTCGTGCCCATTTTGCCAATTGTTTGACCCAAAAGCACCGTATCTCCCGCTTTTACCAATATTTCATTTAGATGAAGGTAGTAACTATAATAACCATTATCGTGTTTGACAATGATAAAGTTACCAGCGCTTGGATGGCTACCTGTTGTAACGACTTGACCAGCTCGAGCAGCCATTACTTTTTGATTTAAACTACCCGGTAAGTCGATTCCATCATGCTGAGTGCCAGATTTTCCATTTGGATCTTCACGACTACCAAATCCACTTGAAACGACTAAGGGTGTTTCCAAAGGTGAAGCAAAACCAGTCACTTTGGCTTCAGCTTCTTTTGCTTTCTTTTTGTCCTCTTCTACTTTTTTCTGCTGAAGAACTTTTAAATCTGCTTGCAATTTATTTGACTGTGCACTCAAATCTTTCACTTTAGCTGTTAAAATGGCTTGTTGTGACTCGCAAGTTACGCGCTTTTGTTGGTAATAAGTAACCTTTGATTCAAAGTCTTCAATGATTTTCGGATACTTTTCAGCCTTTTTATCTAATACGCGAATCTTATCTTTTAAATCAATTAACTGATTGGTTTTCTTTTCCAATTCTTTTGGTGTTAAAATTTCATCATTTGATTTAGATAGACGATTGTACTTATGCTGTAATTTTTCGATTTCTTGTTCTTTCTTTTGATAAATGGTCTTTTCTTTCAAGACAGCTTTTTCAAAATCTTCTTCTTTTGTCTTATTCTCATTCATTTCTTGAAGATAATGTTCAATCTGTGCTAAAAAGGTTTGCGTTTGTTGATGCACTTGATTTAATTGGTCTTGATTTTGCTTCATTTGTTGTTCAATCTCACTTGCATGAACGGGACTCCCCCATAAAAAGAAACCTGCTCCTACAACTAAGGGCGCTATTTTGTTAAATTTCAAAAACTCATCTCCCATTTTTTCAATAACGTAACTATAATTATAAATCCTTAACCTCAAAAATCAAGAGCTATGCAAAGGTCTATCTTTACATAGCTCTCATTTTGTCTATTTTTGTTGTAATAAATCTAATTCTTCAGCAGTTAACGCTCGATATTCACCTAACGCAAGATTTTCTGGTAAAGTTAGATTTCCCATACGAATTCTTTGCAAATAAGTCACCGTTTTGCCACAAGCCTGCATCATCCGTTTGACTTGATGAAATTTACCTTCATGCAAAATAAGCTGTGCCGTGGAGGTTTGCTCACTTTCATCGACCGTTAAAATCTTTAATTCGGCAGGCAAACAGATTTCCCCACCATCAATCTTTAATCCCGCTGCCATCTTTGCTTGATCTTCTTTTGTTAGACAACCGCTCACTTGGACATAGTATTCTTTAGGCACATGTCGCTTAGGAGAAAGCAAACGATGAGATAACGCACCATCATTCGTAATCACTAACAACCCTTCCGTATCTTTATCTAAACGCCCCACCGGAAATAAATCTTCACGATAATCTTCATCGCTAAATAAATCTAATACCGTTTCTTCATAATCATCAATCGTTGCTGAAATAACGCCTTGTGGTTTATTTAAAAGGTAATAAAATTCTTTTTGATAGCAAATCACTTCTCCATCAAATGTCACTTCATCTGCTTTTTCATCGACTTGGTATTTATCAGACTTAATCACAGTACCATTGACAGTAACTAAACCTTTTTTGATAAATACTTTGACTTCTTTTCTAGAGCCGATTTGCATATCTGCTAAATATTTATCTAAACGCATGAAATCACCCTACTAAATTCTTAATTTTTGACGTAAGCGAGTCATACTTGAACCTAATAATCTCTCAGCAATGCCAACTTTTAAAATCAAGTACAAGTAAACCGCCCCTCCGACTGCTGCAACCGGAATACATAGTAAAAAGGCTGACATCTTATGCTCTGGGCTGAAAATTAGACCAAAAACAACTTTTGCAATCGCTGCAGCTAACAGCATCATCACTGTTAAAATAGTAATTAATAAAATGCGTCTCAAGGTTAATTTATAATTAAACTTTGTCGCTTGTTGCAACTGACGGATATTTAGATAACATGAGACAGCCATTCCAATCGTTGTTGAAAGTAATGGACCATAAATTTGGAATAATAAAATACATGGATATTGCAAAATAAATTTAATGACAATCCCTATTGCAAAGAATTTTACCGCTGCTTTATTGTAATACATTCCTTGTAAAGTAGAAGAGGTAAGCATAAATAAGCCGACAAACAATCCGGATAGACAGGCTTCTATCAATACTTTAGCTGCTAGTTTATCCGGTTCATAAAAGAAGGTATTCAATGGATAAGCGAGCAAAATCATGCCAAAAGTCGCTGGAAACATTAATAAAGCATAGAGTTGGAAATTATTATTAATTAAACGAGCTAAATCGCGGTGTTTTCCTTGCGTCACTGCTTCAGTCACTAAAGGTAAACTCGTAAACGCCATTGAAGTAGCCAAACCAATCACGACCATGGTTAACTTATCAGGGTTCCCACCAAACACGGCCATTTGTGCCACTAATTCGTCCTTGGTGAATTTCGTAAATGACTGCATCATATGTACATAGGTCATTTGGTCGACTAATTTATAAATGGTCGTTCCAGCACCCACAATTGTAAAAGGAATAGCCTGACGAATCGTGTCAATAATTAAAGCTTTCGTATCAAGCAATTCACCAGGTAAGCTAACTTCTTTTTGGACTTCAAATTGAACTTCCGCCTTTTTCCAGAAGTATATCAAAGCCGCCATCGAAGCAAGTGCCCCAATAAAAGCCGCAAAAGTTGATTGTTCGACGGCTTTTAAATAATCGCCGTGCATCACTTTAATGATAATGAAAGTCGCTAATAGCATGTAAAAGACGCGAATGACTTGTTCTGCTAATTGTGATACAGCATAAGGTCGCATATCTTGATTTCCTTGGAAAAAGCCACGAATCACACTCATACAAGGGAAAATCAAAATGGCTGCACTTAACGAACGCATAATCGGAATCAACTCTGCGCCACCACCAGACATCCTTGCTAGTGCTGGTGAGGCGATATACATGATTCCAGCACTGATTAAGCCGACAATTCCCATAAATATCAACGCTTTTTTAAATAAACGATGGCTTAATTCATATTGTTGTTTGGAATTATAGTATGCCACTTGTTTAGCAATAGCCGCGGGAATCCCAGCCGTTGAAATCATTAAAAATAACGCATAGACATTATATCCCATATTGAACAAGGCATTTGCTTCTCGTCCATGACTTCCCATCCAGTAATACCATGGTAATATATATATAACACCGATTAAGCGTGAACCAACATTACCTAGCGTCATCCAGGCTGATCCACGCGCCATTTTTTCCTCATTGGTTAAAGAGGCTTGTTGTTTAAATTGTTCTGACATTGATAATCCTCTTACATTCTAAAAATTTTGTCTTACCGTCTTATTTTAATCATAAATTTTGCAACTTGCAAGCCAACTTTGTTAATTTTCCTACAATTGTAACGTTCATACAAAGAGAAACGAGAACTGGCAATACGACTAATTCTCGTCTCTTGTTCTTTTCATAAATTAAGCTTTTTCTTCAGCAATATAAGTTTTAACAATTTCAATATCACTTTCATACGGCGTTGCTTGTCCGTTTACTTTAATTGTTTTTTCACTGCCCTTACCCGCTAATACAACTGCACTTTGACTATCAGCCATCGCTAATGCTTGCAAAATGGCTTGCTTGCGGTTTTCTTCAAGAATGACTTGGACACTTGGATTGGTAATGGCGGCTTTGATTTCCTCACTAATACTTGCAACTTGTTCAAAATTTGGATCATCCGCTGTTAAAAAGGCAACATCTGCTTCTTCACTAATTGCCTTGCCCATATCCGGTCTTCTAGATAAGGCCTTCCCACCGGCACTACCTGTTAAAATAATTAATTTACCGTCTGGCTTAAGTTGTTTTGCTGCATGACTGACCGCTTTAAGACTTAAATAGTTATGCGCATAATCCACCAAGACTAATGCACCATTTGCCAAATAAAAAGCATTCATCCGACCAGGCACACTGACTTCACTTAAGTCTTGTCCAGCTTGTTCTAAAGATAACTGGCTATCTACAAGACGTGCCGCCATTATTGCTGCCGTTGCATTGGCATGATTAAATTCACCAACTAATCCTAAGTGAATGGCTTGTTCTTGATTTGTTTGCTGATCTTTCAAGATAAAATCATGCTGACTTTTACTCGTATATTGGTAATCTGCTGTCACTGATTTTTCTGAAAAAGTGAGATAGTCGACTTTTGCTTGCTGACAGTTCTCTACTAATAAATCAAAATAAGGCATATCTGCATTTAAAATCATCTTTTTACTGTGCAAGATTAATTGCCGCTTACAGTAAAGATAATCTTCAAATGTCGGATGCTCAATCGGACTAATATGATCATGGCCAATATTTAAAAACAAGCCGACATCAAAGGTCAAACCATATACGCGCTTAATCTTGTAAGCTTGTGACGAAACTTCCATCACCAAATGCGTCATCTTATTTTCGACTGCTTGAGCCATTTGTTGATAAATAACCAAAGCTTCTGGAGTCGAAAGCGAGGATTTCATCTTCGTTTTGCCATCTAAAATCGTTTCCTCTGAAGAAAATAGTGCACATTTATGATTCGTCAACTGGTTGATTAATTGATGCGTTAAATAAGCGGTCGTCGTTTTCCCTTTTGTCCCTGTAATGGCAATGGTGAATAACTGCTCTTGCGGATTTTGGTAAAAGGCTTGAGCTAATACCACCATCGCTTCTCTTATATCAGTAACAACAACAGCAATGGCAGATTGTTGTTCATAGTAATTTTCAGAGACATAACAAGTTAATCCTTGGGCAATGGCTTGAGCTAAAAAGCTTTCTTTAAAATTGAGTCCTTTACAAAAAAATAAAGAATCCCTACCTACTTCTCGAGAATCATAAGTAATATGGTGAAATATTTTTGTGGGGATTTTGTCAGAGGATGCGTAATGCCACTGACCATCTATAATAATTTCTTTTAATAATTGCTTTTTTAATAATATTTCTTGGATTTGTGGTAAGGAAATTTGATACTCCATAAAAATCTCCAATCTTTTACTTTCATTTGTCATGGACCATTTTAACACAAGACGAACTTCACGTACACCACCACAAAAAAGAAGAAGGGACTAGCCGCTTCTTCTAATTTTGAATCAAATTATTTATTCTAGCAAACCACTGAATAGGCCTACTACAAAATCAGTTGGGCTAAATGGTTCTAAGTCATCAATGCCTTCCCCTAGACCAACTAATTTCACTGGCAGATGTAACTCATTTCTGATAGCTAACACAATTCCACCTTTAGCCGTACCATCTAATTTGGTTAAGACTAAACCTGTGACATCGGTTGTTTCCTTAAATTGTTTGGCTTGGACCATCGCATTCTGTCCAGTCGTCGCATCTAAAACAAGCAAAACTTCATGAGGTGCATCAGGAATTTCACGCTGAATCACCCGTTTGATTTTATCTAATTCTTTCATTAAGTTGACTTTATTTTGTAGACGCCCAGCCGTATCCACTAATAAGATATCGGCCTGTTCTTCCTTTGCTTTTTGAATCGCATCAAAAACGACTGAAGCAGGATCACTACCAGGTGCTTTAGTTACCACTTCGACACCAGCACGTTCTCCCCAAACAACTAACTGATCAATGGCTCCAGCTCGGAATGTATCCGCAGCAGCCAATAATACTTTTTTACCTTGTTCTTTATATTGGTGCGCCATTTTCCCGATGGAGGTTGTTTTTCCTACGCCATTAACGCCTACAAATAAGATGACTGTTAAGCCATCTTCTTGAATGTTCAAGGCATTGTTTTCATTTAGCCCTTCTTCTTCATATAAGTTGACTAATTTTTCAATAATCGCATTTTGGACTTCAGCACGTTTTTTGACATTTTTAAGCTTCACTTCTTGGCGCAAAGCATCCGCAATTTTCATCGATGTCTCAAAACCTACGTCCGCACCAATCAACGTTTCTTCTAATTCTTCAAAGAAATCTTCATCCACTGAACGGAAATTGGCAAAGAGCTCATTCATGCGTTCACCGAATGTTTTACGCGTTTTTTCAAGACCTTTATCATATTTCTCTTGTGTCTGTAATTCTTGTTCGTTACTTACTTCTTCAGTGGGTTGTTCTCCGGTAAAAGCACGTTTAATCTTATCAAAAAAGCCCATTATGACACCTCTTTTCTTTATTTTAAAACAAATTTCTCAACAGCTTTAGCGACACCGTCTTCTTCATTACTTG
>JAEWFE010000283.1 GCA_023389005.1 Bacillota bacterium | reverse complement strand
GACTTTAAGCTCAAAATTGATTTTGCTAGCTATTGCTTGCATGTATTTTTCTTTAGTTCGCAATAAACTAAAGACCCTACACATTGGTTGTTTGCATTTATTTGTTCAGTTTTCAAAGGTCTACTTTATATTAAAGTTTCAACCACTGAGTAAATTTGGAATTAAATCTAAATCATTTCTCATCTCAGCGACTTTTATATCATATCAAATCATCATTATCCTGTCAACGGCTTTTTTAAAAAAAGTAAATTTTTTATTTTGGCAAGCCTAAAAATGCTGAATACCATGCACTTGATTAAAAAATTGGCATACCTTGTAATTCAAATTCTGAAATCATCTGCATAAAATATTTTGGTTCTTTCCATAAATATTGCGCAGGTAAATGAACATCGATATCCTCTTCTTTGGCTTCAAAAACAAAAATTGGCATACGCTTATCAGCAATTTTTGCATTTGTCAGTTCTACAAGTCGTAATTGAAAAACATCTAAACGTACATTTTCCTTAATGTTTTGCAAGACATTTGCTAAGCCTGTATGCATGGTATCATTTTCTACCATCAATAATGATTGTCCTTGTGCTTGATTTTCAGTTAAAAATCTTTTACTGCCATCTGTTTTGTGAAGAATGACTGTTGCAGCAATTTGTTTATTATCCAAACTATACACCTCAATTAAGAAACAAATCATAAAAATAGTCCTACTGTATCTTATACAGCAAAAAAACGAACAATAATATTCTAACACACATTTCAGAAAATTTACATTATATTTTTGCCATTTTCAATAATTTACATGATACTTTTATTTTTTATTTGAGGTTTCTACAGGTTGATGTTCGAGTTCCTTTAAAGCTTCAGAAATCCAAATTGGTAATTCTTGAACAATTTTTTTAAATCCAATTTTGCGATTTTTATTCGTAAAGTAGCGTTTTTTTCGATAGCTATGTTGTACATATTGCTTTTCTAATGTTCTTCTAGACAGACTTATTTTTTGAGAATATTCATCAATATCAATAATTTGGACTTTCACTTGTTGGCCAACATGTAGTACGTCATGAATATTTTTTGTATATCCTGACTGAATTTCTGAGACATGTATTAATCCTTGTGTCTGCTCGTCTAAAGCTGCAAAAGCCCCATAAGGTTGGATGCCTGTAATCACACCATCTAATATTTGTCCAATTTTGTACTTCATAAAATCCTCTTTCTACATTTTTTAATATTATAGCATATTTCGACATAAAAAAGGGGAAAGGCTGCATCGGCACTTTCCCTTTTCATTTTATTCACTAATTTCAATTGTTTCCATGACTACATCATAAACAGGTCTATCTTGTGGACCACGTTGAACATTGGCAATCTCATCAACAACATCCATACCTTCTAATACATGTCCGAAAACTGTATGACGAAAATCTAACCACGGAGTACCGCCATCTTTATATTTTTCAATCGCCGCTTCAGGATAACCCGCCGCTTGCATTTGTTGAACCATTTGTGCCGGAACATTTTGATTATTAACGATGAAGAACTGACTGCCATTTGTATTTGGACCGGCATTGGCCATAGAAAGTGCCCCGCGGAAGTTAAATACTTGCGGACTAAATTCATCTTCAAATTTTTCGCCATAGATACTTTCGCCACCCATACCTGTACCGGTTGGATCACCGCCTTGAATCATAAAATCAGGAATAACGCGGTGGAAAATGACTCCATCATAATAACCTTTCTTTGCTAATTCGACAAAGTTTTTTACCGTTTTGGGAGCTACTTCTGGAAACAACTGCACCAAAATATCTCCACGATTTGTTTTGATTAATGCTTTAGGCCCTTTTTGTTCGGCTAAAGCTAATTGTAATAATTCAGCCATGAAATTCTCCTTAAAATTTATTTATCAGTTAAATTCTATGCATTCTAGATAAAACTGTCAATTTATTTTGTTTTCAAATACACTTTACGAATAATAATTTTATCAAAAATGCTTGTTTGATTATCTGCTTCCCCTACTACTTCGGCAATTACATTCTTTTCACCGGTGCGTTTACGTAAATGATAGATAATTTTTCCAGTTTCTTTTAATTCATTGAGCATTTCGACCACACCACCAAAGCCTGTCTTTTTAGTAATAAAGCCAAACGCTACCATACGCTCGTCTAAATTTTTGGCAGAAATACTTGAGCCCGTGACTAATGCATCGCGAATATTATCAGCAAAACTTTCCAAACCATCAACATCTGAAGAAACCATCATTTGCTCTTGGTTTATATTTAATTGTTGACGTAACTCATGTAATTCTGTTAGCAATTCTTCATATTGTTGCTGGGTAAGCATTACACCAGCAATTTTTTCACGATTAAAGACATAGACACCGGTTTTTGCATCACGTGCCTGTTGAAAAACATCCATGGGTGATTTTTTCACTTCAGTTATGGATGATGTTGGTACTTCTAATTTCTTTAATTCCATATGCTCCCCCCACTTAACGTTATTGATGCTCTTTACAATGACATTGACCAGGAATACAATTACATTCAATTGTTTCGACCGTCTCTTTTTGTGCTAGTGCTTCTTGAATGAGTTGATAGTCAGCAGGTGTTAATTCACAAGAGGTAATCATCTCGGCAATTGTTTGGCCAATTTTTTTAGCGCAAATATGAGAAAAAAGCGTCTCTGTAGCACTAACGATAACCTCTTCTTCCGTCACAGTCGGTGTATAGATAAACTTATTTCTGACACGTGTTGTATTCAATGCACCTTTTTTTACTAAACGAGCAAGCAAAGTCTTTACTGTCGACTTTTGCCAATCTTTAGACTCTCCCAAAATTTCACTTACCAAATGGGCGTCACATTCTGGATTGGTCCAAACAACACGCAAAACTTCCCATTCGCTGTCACTTATTTTAATCATCTCTCCACCTCATTTGCCTGCTTGTTTCTTTTATTATAGCACTATTTTTAGCCAAAAGAAAAGCCTTGATGTTCTCAAACAATCAAGACTTACCTAGCTATTATTTTTTACGGTTTTGTTCTTTTTCAACCTTTTTTCTTTCATAGCGATTTAATAAGAATTCATGACGAAACTCACTATTTCCAAAGAATTTCAGGGTTTTTAATAGCGGCTGGCGATTTTCACCAACCAGACCGATGAGTTCAATAAAGAGTTCGATGCCAATAGTTGTACAAATAATCATCAAGATAATCGCTGGCGTACTTGCATAAGTCATCAATAAAGCAATAAACGAGAAAGTTAAAGCTAAACCGTATATTGTTAATACGGCACCACGATGTGAAAAACCTAAAGACAGTAAGCGATGGTGCAAATGCATTTTATCCGCAGAAGATATAGGTTGCTTATTAAATTTACGGCGAATAATCGCAAATACTGTATCCGTAATGGGCACACCCAAGATAAACATCGGCGTTACCACGGAAATAAAAGTCACGTTTTTCAAATTGTGCAACGAAACCACCGAAATCATAAAGCCCAAAAATAAAGCCCCAGTATCACCTAAAAAAATCGTTGCAGGATGAAAATTATAAGGGAAAAAACCTAATATCGCAGCCACTAACAAGAAAATAAGCATGGCCAAATACGTACCAATATTATCAGGTAAATAAAAGTAACTCACTATACCTATCGTGGATAAAGCAATCATCGAAACGCCTGAAGCTAGACCATCTAAGCCATCAATCAGGTTTACCGCATTAGTTATTGCAAAAATCCAAATTATCGTTACTGGAAAACTTAACCAACCTAAATGAAACATCCCGATAAATGGAATGCTAATTGTATCCATCTTTAAGCCAGCTACAAAATAAATTTCTAAGGCAGCGATAAACAAGCCAATTGATTTTTGCAAAGGCGACAATTCTTTGCGGTCATCGATAAAACCGGTAATCACAACAATGAGCGCTCCTAACAAAATCGCCCATACTTTTTTCATAAAAAGATACTCATGAAACTGCCAAAAAGCACCGATAGTAAAAGCAATAAAAATAGCTAAACCACCAATTGTCGGCATCACTTTCTGGTTAATCCGACGTTTTCCCGGATAATCCACCGCACCAACTTGAAAGGCTAAGAGTTTTACAAGGGGGGTTAAAATAACCGATATCATCATCGTTGCCAAAAAGTGCAAAATAAATTCTAAAGTAAAATCCATTCCTATGACTCGCTTTCGTTCTCATTTGAATGTAATAATTGTGCTTTCATTCGCTCAGTTAATACTTCTAGTGGATCTTTGCGTTGGCTAAGATCACCACCCGTACGATATTCCGCAAGTGCAGTATTAAAGACACCACAAAATACTACAATCATTGCTGCGAATTTTAGCCAAATCATTAGTAACATAAAAGTCCCAATAATCTTATATCCATTAAACCCCGTTGCAAAATATTTCATATAAATCCCAAATACTTGCGTTAAACCGAGCCAACCTATTGTCGCTAACAAAGCACCAGGAAAAGCCGAGCGAATCCCAATTTTGGCATTAGGAATAATCCAATACACCAAAGTTAAAATTGCCAGTAGCACAATGATTGTCGCTGGCCACTTCACAGTTTGGAAAGTCGTAATGATAGAATCAGGAATATTCAAATGCGGCTGAATCCAGTCCAACGCTACTTTACCAAACCCGATAACGATTACCACGCCAACAATCGCTGCAAAAAAAAGAATGAGCATAAGCATCGACACCAGACGCATGACTAGATAATTTGTTGTCCCAGTCACCCCATAAGCCTTATTCATCGCAATTTGTAAAGCGTTAATACTCTTACTCGCAGACCAAAGTGTAGCAACGGCTGAAATCGATAGCAACTCCTTAGAACCACTTGTTAACAAAGCCTTGATTGAAGGTGCAAATAATAAGTAAATTTCTTGTGGCATCATTGTCTTTAACATGGTTAAAACTTGATTTTGATTAAAATGAAATAACGGTAAAATATTTCCAACCGCAATCAATAACGGAAAAAAAGACAATAACAGATAATAGGCGACAACTGAAGAAGTGACGCCTATCTCTGAATTTTGCATTCTTACTGACATTAAATCAATAAATGTTTTTATCTTTGGGGTTTTCTTTTTTTCCTTAGAGCCTTTTTTCTTCATTCTGACCCTTCCTTTTAGTAAGTACCTTCTACCCCTTGTGATGTTAAAATACGTGGACCATCTTTTGTAATGGCAAGACTGTGTTCATATTGACAACTTAAACCACCATCTTGGGTATACGCAGTCCAACCATTTTTATCCATTTTCATCTTCCAAGTCCCCGTATTTACCATGGGTTCAATCGTAATAACCATCCCTTCTTTTAGGCGTAATCCTTTCCCTTTTTCGCCATAATGAGGAACAGACGGTGCTTCATGAATAGTAGGTCCAATACCATGACCGATAAAATCACGGACGACCCCATATCCTTCACCTTCTACATATGTTTGAATCGCATGGCCAATATCACCAATTCGATTGCCTACTTTGGCTTGTTCAATTCCTAAATATAAAGCTTTTTTGGTTACTTCCATCAAACGTTTTACTTCAGGACTTGCCTCGCCAACAACATAAGACCAGCATGAATCAGAAATTGCACCTTTTAAATCTACGCACATGTCAACTTTGATTAAATCGCCATTTTTAAGCACTTTTTTACGTGGAAAACCATGACAAATTTCATCATTAATACTACAACAAGTTGCGTATTTATAGCCTTCAAAGCCGATTTGCGCAGCTACTCCTCCATGAGATTCAATATAATTACGGACAAAAACTTCAATGTCCCAACTTGTAATTCCAGGTTTAATAAAATCTCGTAAATGTTTATGCACATCTGCTAATAGCGCACCAGATTGTGCCATCATTTCGATTTCACGTTCAGATTTTAAAGTTATCATTTTTCATTTCCTTTCAAACTTCATTCATTTAATTTTAGCACATTTTTAAAACTGAAACAAACAGAGTTAGAAAATACTCATAGTAGAAACTAATTGACTTTTTGAGTGGGTTGTTATACGCTTTTTTTGTATGAAAGTATGATATTTTCTTGCATGAAGATACATTTTAGGAGTGAAGATTATGCCTTTAGCAAAAATTTTTTATGCTAGTTTGACAGGAAATACAGAAGAAATTGCTGATATTGTTGCAGAAAGCTTAGAAGATTTAGATTTCGATGTTGAAATTGAAGAATGCTCAAATGTTTCAGCAAGTGATTTTGAAGATGCTGACCTATGCGTTGTGGCCACTTATACTTATGGCGATGGCGATCTACCAGATGAAATTGTCGATCTTTATGATGATTTACTAGAAATGGACTTATCTGGTAAAGTCTTTGGTGTTTGTGGTTCCGGCGATACATTCTATGATTATTTCTGTAAATCGGTGGACGACTTCGAACAAGCCTTCTTAAAAACTGGTGCAATTAAAGGGGCTGACAGCGTGAAAGTTGAATTAAACGCTGAAGACGAAGATATTGATAACTTAGAAGAATTTGCAAAACAGTTAGCTAAATCAGTCGAAGAAAATGCCTAGATAAAAAAGCATTCAACCCTACAAATCAGGTTGAATGCTTATTTTTTATGCTTCACTTGGATGATATGGGGCGATAAAATTTAAATCGTAAGTAGTTTGCCTCTCCTGCACCGCCTTTAAAACTTCATTTAAGATACCTGTAATTTGTTCGCTATTAGGTGCAATAACGCCAGAATACATTAATGAAGAAACGCCACTTGCTATCACTAATAAATTCACAAAAAGATTTTCAATTTCTTTTTCTGGTAATTTTTCATAATCGGTGTCTTTAATAACCGTATTTTTGAAATAATCAAATGAAAATCCTTGTAAAACAGGTTCGCCACCATGACCAACAATAAATAATGCGCGATATAGATGATTTTCTTTTGTTGCAAAATCAATATAATTCAAGCAAAAATCAATCACAGGGTCGCCAGTCTGTACTTTTGGTAGTACATCTTCACCTAGATGATCAAAAATCTTTTGAATTAATGCTGAGCGTAAATCATCCATGTTTTTAAATTCTAAGTAAATTGGTTGCGTTGAACATTTCATCTTCGCCGCAATATTGCGTGCTGTAAACTTTGATAATCCTTCTTTTGCGACAAGTTCATAAGTTGCTTTTAAAATCTGATCTTTGGTGATTGTTTTTTTACGAGCCATTTCCTATCCCTCCTATTTCTATGAATCGCTTCCAAAACATCCTATATTTATTTTAGACTGTTTTTTAACTTTGTACAATATCTAATTTCACAATATCATTAAATATT
>JAEWFE010000277.1 GCA_023389005.1 Bacillota bacterium | reverse complement strand
GATTTTTATCAGCCAAATCATTCATCATTTCTAAAGCCAATGTCCCTTGTCCAGCAATGATATCTACATCATCAAACGGATCAATAAAGGCCATTTGATTTTCTTTTGCATAATCTTTGGCTGCTTGGGCGGAGGCATCAAAAGTATCCCCCACTAGTTTGATTTCAACATAGTCACCCCCGAAAAAGGAGACTTGGGAAATTTTTTGAGCGGGTGTAGTTGTTGGCATAAAAATGACTGCTCGAACTTTGATTTCGTTACAAGTATAAGCCACGCCTTGTGCATGATTACCCGCACTCGCACAAACAACGCCATTTGCTAATTCAGCTTGAGGTCGATTTTTGATTGCGTAATAAGCCCCTCGTAATTTGAAGGAACGGACCTTTTGTAAATCTTCTCTTTTTAGATAGACATTTGCTTGATATTTTTCTGAAAGGTAGCGATCATGTTGCAAAGGGGTATGACTAACCGCCTCTTCTAGTACCTCATAGGCTTGTTCTACCGATTCTTTGGTTATTAACGTCAAATTCTCTCACTTCCTACTTTCTAGTCGTTTGGATTTTGCACAAATGGCATCATCTTACGTAGTTTAGCTCCTACTTCTTCGATTGGATGACCTGCATTTTTCGCACGCATTTCTTTAAATTTAGGGAAACCAGCTTTGTTATCTTCAACAAATCCTTTGGCAAATGAACCATTTTGGATATCTGCTAACACAGCTTTCATATTCTCTTTTGTTTGTTCTGTAATGACGCGTGGTCCTGATACATAGTCACCATATTCTGCTGTATTTGAAATAGATTGACGCATTTTATCAAAGCCACCTTCATAGATTAGGTCTACAATCAATTTCATTTCATGACAAACTTCAAAGTAAGCTAATTCTGGTTGATAACCTGCTTCTACTAGGGTTTCAAAACCAGCTTCAATCATGCTTGTTAAACCACCACATAAAACAGCTTGTTCACCAAATAGGTCGGTTTCTGTTTCTTCTTTAAAGGTCGTTTCTAATACACCAACACGTGTTGAACCAATTCCTTTCGCATAAGATAAAGCAATATCACGAGCATTGCCGGTAGCATCTTGTTGGACCGCAAATAATGAAGGAACAGCAAAGCCATCCACAAAAGTCCGGCGAACAAGATGACCTGGTCCTTTAGGGGCAACTAAGAAGACATCCACATCTTTTGGTGGGTGAACAACATCAAAATGAATATTAAAGCCATGTGCAAAAGCTAGGGCATTACCCGCTTCTAAGTTTGGTGCGATTTCATTTTCATAAAGGGCTCCTTGAATTTCATCTGGTGCTAAGATCATGATTACATCCGCTTTTTTTGTTGCTTCTGATACCGGAAAAACTTCAAAACCATCTTCGCGAGCTTTTTGTGCTGATTTTCCTTCACGTACACCGATAACGACTTTGTTCCCATTATCGCGTAAGTTTTGTGCATGGGCATGACCTTGTGAACCATAACCTACAACCGCGATTGTTTTTCCTTCCAATGCATTTTTTTCTACTGAATCATCATAATAAACTTTAACCATTTGAATACCTCCAATAATATTCCTTTTTATTTTTTTATATTAAAAGCAAAATTGCCTCTAACCACGAATTAAACTTGTGACTCCTGTTCTTGCCATCCGCTTAATGCCATAAGGTTTTAATATTTCAATACAAGCTTCTACTTTATCGGGATGTCCGACTACTTGAATCGTAATCGTTGAAGCAGCCACATCCACGATATCTGCTCTAAAAGGAGAAACCATTGCTTGAATTTCTAATCTTGTATTTGCTGGTGCATTGACTTTAATTAAGGCCAATTCTCTTTCAACATGTGGCGTATGTGTTAAATCAGTCACTTTCAGCACTTCTATTTGTTTATTTAACTGCTTGATGACTTGTTCGGCATCAGCTTCTGATTCGACATTAAAAGAGATTGTCATGCGTGAAATGTCTTTGCGTTCCACAGTACCAACAGAAATACTTTCAATATTGACTTGGCGACGATTTAAGGTACTGGTAATGCGACTTAAAACCCCCGCTTGATTATAGACAACTGCTGTAACGGTTCTTCTCATTTACTTCACCCCAATCATCTTATGGTTCGGTGCTCCGGCGGCAACCATTGGTAATACATGTTCTTGAGCTGGAATTTCGACTTCAATTAAGACTGGTCCTTCTAAGGCAAAGGCAGCTTTTAAGTCTTCTTCAATCGTTTTCGGATTACTTAAACGTACGCCTTTGACATGATAGGCCTCAGCAAGCTTCATAAAATCTGGCTGCGTCTTAAATTCAGAGGAAGAAAAACGTGCGCCGTGGAATTTTTCTTGCCATTGATGCACCATGCCCAACACATGATTATTCATTAAAACAAATTTGATATCTAAGTTGTGTTCATTCAAAATAGCAAATTCTTGGTTCGTCATTTGGAAACCACCATCGCCTACAAATACGACGACTTGGCTTTCTGGATGAGCAAATTTCACCCCAATCCCTGCAGGAATACCATACCCCATCGTTCCCAAGCCACCAGAAGTAATCATTTGTCTAGGGAAACTAAATGGGTAAAATTGGGATACCCACATTTGATGCTGACCAACATCGGTAACAACATAAGCTTTAGAATCGGTAATCTCACCCACGATTTCAACCACTCTTTGGGGCTTAATTTCTTCTTCTGTTTCATCATAATATAATGGATGTTTAGCTTCTCTTTCTTGACATTCTGCAATCCATTTACTGTAATCACCTGGTTTGGTATCAAGAGCGAGCATTTTTTCTAGCGCATCTTTGGCATCGGCTACCACAGGAATGTCGGTACGAATGACTTTGCCAATTTCTGCTGGATCAATATCAATATGAGCGATTTTCGCATTTGGGGCAAAACTATTTGGCGAAGTAGCTAAACGGTCTGCAAATCGTGAGCCAATATTTATCAAGTAATCACAAGTTGATAAAGCCATATTTGCTGCATAAGTTCCGTGCATAC
>JAEWFE010000014.1 GCA_023389005.1 Bacillota bacterium | reverse complement strand
TTTACTAGGAATTTTACGTTTACTCATGCAGGCCTACTTTCTCACCGACTTGTACGTGTTGACCGACGCCATTTAGAAAATCTTGAATCGTTTGTTTCGCCTTACCCGCAATTTGTAATTCGTCAATTGCTAAGGTCGTTTGTTGGCCGCAAGCAATGACTAGACGTTTTTTAGATTTTTCGATAATCGTACCCGGTGCTTGCGTCGTCGTTTCCTCAAGAACGGTCGCGCGATAAATCTTCATCCGCTTGCCTTGATAAGTGGTAAATGCGACCGGCCATGGATGCATTCCACGAACTTGGCAATCAATTTGTTGGGCAGTTTTTTGCCAGTCGATTTCTTCTTGTTCACGGGTGATATTAGGAGAAAAAGTGACCAGCGCTTCTTCTTGAGGGGTTGGTTTTAAGCCATCCAAAATTTTAGGCAACGTTTCTAATAATAAATCACGTCCTAATAGGCTTAACTTCTCAAACATTGTGCCTACATCATCTTGCGGCGTAATAGGTAATTTACTTTGCGCATAAATGCCACCGGCGTCCATTTTTTTAATCATTTCCATAATGGTGACGCCTGTTTCTTTTTGACCATCGATAATCGCATAATGAACAGGAGCCCCCCCGCGATAAGCCGGTAAAAGAGAAGCGTGGACATTGACCGCACCAAATCGTGGCACTTGCAATAATCTTTCAGGTAAAAACTGACCAAAAGCTGCGGTCACAATCACGTCTGGGTTTAAAGCGATAATTTCGTCTAATTCTTCAGATTGACTGATTTTTTCCGGTTGATATACAGGTAAATTTAAATCTAAAGCCGCTTGTTTAACGGGTGGAAATTGAATTTGTTTTTTTCTGCCGACTGGACGATCCGGTTGGGTGACCACGGCTAAAACTTCATACCCCGCTTCTACTAATCCTTGTAAAATTGGCACTGAAAAAGCCGGGGTGCCCATAAATACTACTTTTGTCATCTTGTCACTCCTCATTTTCTCTTGATTCATAATAGCTTTCTAGGTCTTCTTCTTTGATTTCTTCAATTAAATGATCCGTAAATAAAATGCCATGTAAGTGATCAATCTCATGTTGGAACGCACGCGCTAAAAAGCCCTCTGCCTCGACCTCGTATTCATCGCCAAGACGGTCATAAAAACGGACCTTTACATAATCTGCACGCTTGACCGTACCATAGAAATGCGGAATACTCAAACAGCCTTCCACATCGATGTCTTCTCCGGATTGTTCGATAATTTCTGGATTAATTAACTCAAATTTATCGCCTTCTTCTACTTCCACAATGGCTACTTTCAAATCTGAGCCAACTTGCGGCGCGGCAATCCCAACACCATCACTTGCGACCATGGTTTCGTACATATTATCTAAAAGGGTGAGTAACTCAGGCGTGATTTGCTGCACTTCTTTGGTTTCTTTTCTTAAAATCTCATTTGGAACTTCAACAATATTTAATAACATCTATTCCTCCGTTTAAATATAATTCAATGGCTCATGGTCAATCGAGACAAACAAGCCTTTTCTTTGCTCAGCTTGGGTTTTCATCAGGATATCTTTAAGTAAAGCTGATAGGTGTGGTTCGTGTTTATATTTAATAATCATCTGATAATAATATTTATTTTTCACCCGCATAATCGCACTAGGACTCGGACCTAAAAAGATGGCTTGCGGACTCAAATGGGCTTTGAGCTGATTATAGATGGCAAAACTCATCTTGGCAGCGACTTGTTCCACCTCATGCGTACAAGTAATTTTCACTGTGAAATAATACGGTGGATAACCGCCCTGGTGCCGGATAAACATTTCTTGTAAGTAAAATTGTTCATAATTTTGACTTTGCGCAAGGGTAATGGCGTGATGCTCTGGGTTAAAGGTTTGAATCACCACTTCGCCTGCCTTATGCGCACGACCTGCCCGACCACTGACCTGCGTTAATAGTTGGAAAGTCCGTTCACTCGAGCGAAAATCCGGTAAATTAAGTGAAGTATCTGCATTTAAGACCCCCACTAAAGTAATATCCGGAAAATCCAGTCCTTTGGCAATCATCTGTGTCCCTAACAAAATATCTGCTTTTTTCTCACCAAAAGCTTTTAACAAACGTTCATGTGCCCCTTTTTTCCGGGTGGTATCAACATCCATCCGAATAATTCTCGCTTCAGGAAACAACTCTAGCGCTTCTTCTTCAATTTTTTGCGTCCCTGTGCCATAATAACGAATTTTTCGACTGCCACACATTGGACATGTATGTGGAATCGCTTCTTCATGACCACAGTAATGACAGCGCATCTTCTTGACATCCATATGCAAAGTCAGGGAAATATCACAGTTCGGACAAGGCAGCACATATCCACAATCCCGACACATCACAAAAGAAGAATACCCCCGCCGATTTAAAAGTAAGACAATCTGTTCCTTTTTTGCTAGGCGGTCAGCAATTTTATCTTGTAAGATTTGTGAGAAAGTCTGGGTCTTAGGATTTTTGGCCTCATTTTTCATATCGACAATTTCCACTTGCGGTAATTTGGCATTTGGATTGGCACGCTTAGGCAAGGTTAAGAGTTGATAGACATTCTTTTGGGCGCGGGCTCTGGATTCCAATGATGGGGTGGCACTTCCTAGGACAATCGGACAATGATGGAACTGCCCACGCCAAATGGCAATATCTCTCGCATGATAGCGCGGTGCCTCATCTTGCTTATAGCTTGATTCATGCTCTTCGTCGATAATGATCACACCAATATTTTCCAGAGGCGCAAAAACAGCCGAGCGCGCACCGACGACGACCTGGGCCTCTTTGCGTTCAATTTTGCGCCACTCATCATATTTTTCACCTTGAGAAAGCCCGCTATGCAACACCGCAACCAAATCTCCAAAGCGCCCCTTGAAACGCTCAACCATCTGTGGCGTGAGGGAAATTTCTGGCACGAGCATCATCGCTGTTTGCCCATTTTTCAAGACTTTATCAATAACTTGTAAGTAGACCTCAGTTTTCCCGCTACCGGTAATCCCCTCAAGTAAGAAAGTCTTGGCATCTTTTGCTTGATTGGCTTGTAAAATCGTATCGCAGGCGTATTGTTGAGACTCATTTAAAGCAAGGTGTGCAGTTTTTTCAAAAGTCTGATTAGCAAAAGGATCACGATAGGCCTCCACTTCTTCAAAGGCTAACCAACCTTGTTCTTGCGCTTGATTTAAGACACTTGTAGAAATTTTGCGCTCGGTATAATATTTCACCGGCAGATAAGCTAAAGTCGCTAATTGTTGCAGTAGTTCTTGCTTTCTCACCGCAGTTTTACTCTGTTGTAGTTGCAATTGCTCATAGGCTTCTTTACTTAATAGCGGACGAACATAGCGAATCGTCTTGACTTGATTCTTGTTTTTAACTAAATATTCTAAACGCACTTCTTCTGCTTGGACCGCTTTTTTCAATTCGGCTAATAATTGCTTTTCTTCCGCCTCGGCAAATGATAAGATGGCACTGTCCTGAAAGTAGGGCGCAACTTTAGATTTTGGATTTAACAGGCGGAATTGCTTATCATAACTGGCCTTTAGTAACGCAGGAAGCATCGTCTGTAAACAAGTAATCTTAAAAGCAAAAGTCGTTTCTTTCATGTAATCCGCTAGTTGTAGTAACTCATCATTCAGTACGGGTTGTAAGTCTAAACAGCGAATCAATGGCTTCAATTCGATTTTGTCTTGAGTCATTTTTTCTGGATGGACTTGTTCAATTGCGAGGACAAAGCCTTGAATATGACGATTTCCATTACCAAACGGCACCTCTACTCGCATCCCGACACTGACGACATCGCTTAAATCTTCCGGAATCAAATAGCTATACGGCTGGTCTGTCTGCATGGTCGGCACATCGACAATCACTTGAGCAATAAGCATCTACTCACCTGCTTTCTAAAACATTTCAACTAATGAAAAACCGACATAGAGATTGCTTTCAAGGCTCTATATCGGCTAACATCATCATTTATCTGTGGCAACTTTTTCTTCTAGTTCACGTTGCTCGGCTTCTTTTTGAGCTTTGCGTTGTTCTTCTTCCATTTTTTGTCTTTGACGCTTCAACTCAGGATTTGGATCGTTAATCACAGTTAAGGCATCAATTTCTTCCAAAGCTTTCCCTACACTTTTTACAGAATCAAAATGGTCTAAAGTTCCTTGGGCTCCTGCATCTAGTTCGTGTGCACGTTTACTAGCTAAAATAACTAATGAATACTTAGAATTGACCCGGTTTAATAGTGAGTCAATCGATGGTTTTAACATCATAATTTTTACAACTCCTCTATCATTTTTCTATATTTATCAATTACGCGATCGACACGAAAATGTTCGCTAGCGATAATCTCTTTGATACGTTTCACGGCTTTTGGTACTTCGTCATTCACCACGGCATAGTCATATAAAGCCATCATTTCAATCTCTTCTTTCGCCACTTTCATTCGTTGATCAATCACATCGGCATGATCAGTTCCACGATTGACAATTCTTGAACGTAACTCTTCCAAATCTGGCGGCGTTAAGAAGATAAATACCCCATCTGGTACCTTTTCTTTGACTTGACGGGCACCTTGGACTTCAATCTCTAAAAAGACATCCTTGCCCTTTGCTAAAGTCTCTTCTACATAAGAAAGTGGTGTACCATAGTAATTGCCGACATATTCAGCATATTCTAACATCTCGCCTGCTTCAATCAAGGCTTCGAACTCTTCTTTTGTCCTAAAGAAATAATCGACACCTTCTTCTTCTCCTGGACGCATATTTCTCGTCGTCATGGAAATTGAATATTGGAAGTCATTATCGCTACTTTCAAAAATAGCTTTTCGTACCGTGCCCTTTCCCACACCGGATGGACCGGATAATACAATAAGTAATCCTCGCTCTGTCATAATGGGTCCTTTCAAACTTATATTGTTTACATTTCATTTTGCACTTTTTTTTGAAAAGTTTCAAGAATAAATTCCGTATATGAGAAAGTTTATAGGAAAAAACTATGCATTCTCTTTTTTGCGTTAATTTTTTACTCTACATTTTGAATTTGTTCGCGGATTTTTTCTAAGATTGTCTTTAATTGGATGACATAGCCTTTTAAGGTGACATGATTCGTCTTAGATCCGATAGTATTGACTTCACGATTCATTTCTTGCACTAAAAAGTCTAGCTCTCTTCCTATAGGCACCTTTTTTTGCAAGGTAGCGGCATAGGTCTGTAAATGAATGTTCAAGCGGTCCATCTCTTCGTGGATATCGCCTTTTTCTAAAAAAAACGCTAATTCCGTTAAAAGTCGATCTTGGTCCACCACACCGCCTAAGTAATCTTGTAATTTCTTTGTATAGCGGTCTTGATATTCTTTTTCATAAATATCTTGAAAAGCAACTAATTGCGTTAAGACGGTAGCTGCTTCTTGACCTTGTTGCTGTAAAACTTGGTAAATTTGCTCACCTTCTTGTGCTCTTTTTGCCACCAATTGATCTAAAGCTTGGTCTAAAGCACTAAGAACCAAACCTTGCAAACGCTCTGTCGCAATTTCTTGATTGGTTACTTCGATAAATTCTTCGCGAAGTAATAATTGACTAATCAAATTATCTGGTGAAACTTCAGGCAATTGTGCTATCACTTGGGTAAATAATTCATGATTTACCTTAGCTTTTTTTGAGCTAGCCTGCAGTTCCTCTAATTTACAAATTAATTCGACCCGACCACGACTCAATTTTTGACTAACTTGCTTTCTAATAGCTAAATCAAAAGCACTCATCCCCGTTGGCAGCTTTAATTGCACATCTAAAAAACGATGATTCACACTCTTGATTTCAATATTTACACGATAAGCCTCATCTTCCACACTGGCTTTTCCAAAACCTGTCATACTCTTCATCATTTACACCTGCATTTGTTCTAAAGTCGATTTTAAAGCGGCTAGTTCTTCATTTGT
>JAEWFE010000237.1 GCA_023389005.1 Bacillota bacterium | reverse complement strand
AAAAACATGCATACGATTGAAGAAATGAAAAAACGCCAAGAGATGATTCGTAATTTTTCAATCATCGCCCATATCGACCATGGGAAATCTACCTTGGCAGACCGTATTTTAGAAAAAACAAATACTGTATCTTCTCGTGAAATGCAAGATCAGTTGCTTGATTCAATGGATCTTGAACGTGAACGAGGCATTACGATTAAGTTAAATGCTGTTGAATTGAATTATACTGCTAAAAATGGCAAAACATATATTTTTCATTTAATCGACACACCAGGTCATGTCGATTTTACTTATGAAGTATCCCGTAGTTTAGCAGCCTGTGAAGGGGCAGTTTTAGTGGTTGATGCAGCACAGGGGATTGAAGCCCAAACTTTAGCAAATGTTTATTTAGCTATTGATAATGATTTAGAAATATTGCCAGTGATTAATAAGATTGATTTGCCAGCTGCTGATCCAGAGCGTGTTCGTACTGAAATAGAAGATGTAATTGGCATTGATGCTTCTGAAGCGGTATTAGCAAGCGCCAAAGCAGGGATTGGTATTGAAGAAATTTTAGAGCAAATTGTAGAATATGTACCTGCTCCAACTGGGGATATCGAAGCACCATTGAAGGCCTTAATTTTTGACTCAGTTTATGATTCTTATCGCGGGGTTGTATTGAATGTGCGAATTATGGAGGGGATGGTTAAGCCAGGCGATAAAATCCAATTAATGAGTAATGGTAAAACATTTGAAGTGACTGAAGTAGGTGTTTTTTCTCCAAAGGCTATCCAACGTGATTATTTAATGGTGGGCGATGTAGGTTATATTACTGCTTCAATTAAGACCGTTCAAGATACGCGTGTAGGGGATACGATTACCTTAGCCAATAATCCAGCAAGTGAACCTCTAGAAGGATATCGCCAAATGAATCCTATGGTTTATTGTGGGTTATATCCAATCGATACTTCGCGTTATAATGATTTGCGAGAAGCTTTAGAAAAACTCCAATTAAATGATGCGGCCTTACAATTTGAACCCGAAACCTCTCAAGCTTTAGGTTTTGGTTTTCGTTGTGGCTTCTTAGGCTTATTGCATATGGATGTGGTGCAAGAACGTTTAGAACGAGAATTTAACTTGGAATTAATCACCACAGCGCCGTCAGTTATTTATAATGTTTATTTAACAGATGGTACGATGATTACAGTAGATAACCCAGCAGATTTTCCAGAACAAGTGAAAATTGATCGTGTAGAAGAGCCTTATGTTAAAGCGCAAATTATGGTACCAAACGATTATGTTGGTGCAGTAATGGAGCTCTCTCAACGAAAACGCGGTGATTTTGTGACGATGGATTATTTAGATGATTATCGGGTAAATGTTGTTTATGAAATTCCGTTATCTGAAATTGTTTTTGATTTCTTTGATAAGTTGAAATCAAGTACAAAAGGTTATGCTTCACTTGATTATGAAATGGCTGGTTATCGTGCAAGTCGTTTGGTTAAGATGGATATCTTATTGAATGGTGAAAAAGTGGATGCCTTAAGCTTTATTGTGCATCGTGAATTTGCTTACGAACGTGGTAAATTAATTGTTGAAAAATTGAAGAAATTAATTCCTCGTCAACAATTTGAGGTGCCAATTCAAGCTGCGATTGGTCAAAAAATTGTTGCGCGTACCGATATTAAGGCTTTACGTAAGAATGTCTTAGCTAAATGTTATGGTGGGGATGTTTCACGTAAACGTAAACTGCTTGAAAAACAAAAAGAAGGTAAAAAACGTATGAAACAAATCGGGTCTGTGGAAGTACCTCAAGAAGCATTTATGGCAGTTCTTAAAACAGATGATGAAGATAATAAAAAATAGTAAAGAACATAGGCGATTGGTTATTTCGCCTGTGTTTTTTGCTATAATTTTGATAAAAAGTGGTGAAATAAATGAATCAAGAAGAGAAATGGCTGAAGTGGGCGATGGAAATTCAAGCAATTGCCCAAACTGGTTTATGGTATGGTAAAGACGAGTTTGATAAAGAACGCTATACTAGATTAAGAGAATTATCTGTAGAAATCTTATCTGAGTATACCGAAGTTTCAAAAGAAAAAGTTTATGACTTATTTTGCACTGAATTTGGCTATCAAACCCCGAAATTAGACACCCGAGCAGCTATCTTTAAAGATGAAAAAATATTATTAGTTCAGGAAAAGGACGGTCGCTGGTCACTTCCGGGTGGTTGGGTGGATTTTGATTTGTCCATTCGCGAAAATACGGTCAAAGAAGTCAAAGAAGAAGCAGGACTAGAGGTCGAATGTCAAAAATTAATCGCACTTCATGACCGCAAAAGACATAACTTGCCAATATATCCATACAATATTTGTAAGGTGTTCGTATTATGTAAATTAATTGGCGGTCAATTCCAGGAAAATAGCGAAACCCTAGGCTATCAATATTTTGCGTTAGATGAACTTCCAGAATTATCATGTGCTAAAAATACGGCAGAACAGATTGCTCTTTGTTTTCAAGCTAAAAATGATCCAAATTGGCAAGTTGTGTTTGATTAATGAATAAGCAAATATCCTTAAGAACTTTACAGCCTAATGATGAAGAGGCATTATATTTGCTTGTAAAAGAGAATCAAGCGCAATTCATTCAATGGTTAGATTGGGCAGCAATGATTCAAAACCGAGCCGACTTTACGCAATTTTTTCACTATTATCAATCTCAGATGAAAGAACACTTAATGGAAGTTCAAGTGATTTGCTATCAAAAGCAAGTTATTGGTATTGTTGAGGCGCATGAAATCAATTATTCGTTGAAATCAGCCTATTTAAGTTATTGGCTAGATCGAAAGTTTCAACAAAAAGGGATTATGT
>JAEWFE010000189.1 GCA_023389005.1 Bacillota bacterium | reverse complement strand
GCATCAGTTTTGACAAATTCTTTTGCAATATCAGGTAAAAACTCGCTACGTCTAAAAATATCAACAATATCAATTTGCTCAGGCACTTCCGCTAAAGAAGCATAAACTTTTTCACCAAGGACTTCTTGACCTGCTAATACCGGATTGACCGGAAAGACACGGTAGCCTTTCTCTTGTAAAAAAGCGGCAATGCGGTGGCTCGTCTTTTCTGGATTGGCACTTAAACCAATCACGGCAATATTCTTGCTATTTTCTAAAACGTTCTTTAGTTGTGTATCATTTAGTTGCATATCAATCGCTCCTTAATTTATAGATATTCTGATTATATCATATTTATTTCATCTATTTATAGTTTACTTAATTGATATTTTAATCAAACTTCCATTGTTGTTATATTAATTTCATGGTACAATCGAGCTAGTTTATTAAAAAAGGTGGCAATTATGACAAAATATTATTTATTCTTAGTCGCTTATCTGTTAGGCTCGATTCCATCAGGTGTCTGGATTGGCAAAATATTTTACCACAAAGATATTCGTCAATTTGGGAGCGGGAATACCGGAACGACGAATACTTTCAGAGTTTTAGGCAAAAAAGCTGGAATTGCGGTCTTAATCATCGATATTCTAAAAGGAACACTTGCAACCATGTTACCGACGTTATTTGGTATCACTCAGGTCAACCCGCTTATTTTCGGTGTAGCAGCAATTATCGGACATACTTTCCCTATTTTTGCTCATTTTAAAGGTGGTAAAGCAGTAGCGACTTCTGCAGGAATGTTACTAGGTTATCAACCAATCTTTTTTATCTATTCTTGTGCGATTTTTATCATTTGTTTATTCATCACAAGTATGGTTAGTCTTTCAAGTATGATTGCAGCTATATTGATTACTTTATCAACTATCTTTTTACCCTATATTTGTCCGGCACTTTTACCAAAACATAATTTATTATTAACCATTATTGCGATTTGTGTATCAACATTTATTTTTTATCGTCACAAAGATAATATTAAACGAATCAAAAATGGTACAGAAAGTCGTGTGCCATTTGGTTTAAATAGCAGCAAAAATAATCCACAAAAATAGCCCTTCATAATCGAAGGACTATTTTTTATTACTCAAAACGAATCATATATTGATATTCTTTTTGATCACCGATACTTAAGGATTCAATCCCATATTTTTCAGTTAAATCACCACTTGTTGTTGTGATATCTGCCACGCTTGCCCATGGTTCAATACATACAAATGGAGAGGCCACTGGATAGGTTGACCAGATGCCGACAAATGGTAAATCTTGATAATTTACGGTAATCTTATGCGAATCTTTTGTTGAACTTAACACAATTTCAATCGGATCAGTTGCGGTGGTATAGACTAAAGCATCACCTTTAAACAATTCATGTGTCAATGGTATTTGACTCACTTCAGGATTTTCCACCGCTTTTTCTAGATTTAATAAATTATCTTCTAGCGGAATCAAGCGCTCTACTTTTCCTTGAGTGAATGAAAGCTGATAATCCGTAAATTCTAAGTCTGGCACTAAAGGTACATTAAAGGCAGGATGTCCCCCAATACCATAGTACATCGTATCGTCTGATAGATTATATACTCGATAATTTACGACTAATTGATTTTCATGCAAAGTATATTTCACATAAAGCGCAAATTCAAAGGGATAACGTTCAAAAGTTTTTTCGTCTGATTTTAAGACAAAAGTAATTGAAGTAGCTGTTTGCTCAAACAATTCAAATGGTAAATCACGGGCAAAACCATGTCGTGATAGCTCATAAGTTTGTCCCTTTAATTGATATTGCCCATTTTTCAATCCACCAACGATTGGAAATAAAATTGGTGCATGCTTACCCCAATGATTAGGGTCTGCTTGCCATAAATATTCTGTTTGGTCTTTTAAATTGACAATACTCGTTAATTCAGCTCCCTTAGCTTGAAAATTAACTTTTAAAAATTCATTTTGAATCGTATACATATACTCATATCCTTTATTGTTTATCTAATTCTTGTTTGAAACGATGATTTAAAATTCTTAAGTAAGTCCCCTTCATACCAAGTGAGCGAGACTCAATAATTCCAGCTGATTCTAACTTTCTTAAGGCATTGACAATGACAGAACGGGTAATACCGATTTCATCAGCAATACTCGAAGCCGTTAATCGACCTTCATCGCCATCCAAAGCCGCAAAAATCGCTTGAACAGCTTTTAGCTCAGAGTAAGACAAGGTATTGATAGCCATTTGCACAGCTGTAGCATTGCGAATATCTTCTTCAATATTTCTTGATTGTTGGTACAAAATTTGCATCCCTACAACTGTCGCACTATACTCAGCTAAAACTAAATCATCTTCATTGAATGCATCAGACAATTTGGAAAGGATAATCGTACCTAGACGTTCACCAGCACCATAAATAGGTACAATCGTTGTTAACCCATCTGGATACATTTCACGAAATTCAATCGGAAAAGCAGTCAAATCATCGGTAATCGGAATATTTTCTTTGGTTTTTTCCAAGCGGTCGACTAAATCAGTATAAGACACTGGAAATTGACGTTCCACTAAGATATTCTTCACACGATCATTATTAATATCATATTTTTCATTAATTCCCAATAGCTTCCCATCACTACTAATAATATAAGTGATAGTATCCAAAATATCCCCTAATATCATCGCCATGCGGTTATACGGCATACTACTAGTGTTCATGAGTGTATTTTTTTGTTGCAACAACTCATTAATTCGTCTGGTTTTCTGTAGTAAAGTCGTCATTTCATCTACCCCTTTTTTATAAAATATAACGGCTCATATCTTCATCTTGAGCAATACTGTCTAATTTTTCAGCTACATATCCTTCTGTAATCGTAATCTCACCCATTTGCATATCAGGTGCTTCGAATAATAAATCTTCAAGCAAACGTTCAAGAATCGTATGCAAGCGACGTGCCCCAATATTATCCGTATCACGATTCACTTGAAAAGCAATTTGGGCAATTTTTTCAATCGCTTCAATCGTAAAGGTTACTTGAATATTTTCTGTAGCTAATAAAGCAATATATTGTTTGACTAGCGCATTATTAGGTTCGGTCAATATCTTCACGAAATCTTCAGCAGTCAAATCATCTAATTCCACACGGATTGGAAAACGACCTTGTAATTCAGGAATTAAATCACTAGGCTTAGATAAATGAAAGGCTCCAGAAGCGATAAATAAAATGTGGTCAGTTTGGATTGGACCATATTTGGTATTGACTTGTGAACCTTCAACGATTGGTAAAATATCACGTTGTACCCCTTCTCGTGAGACTTGACCAGATTGTTGGGATTTCGAAGTGATTTTATCAATTTCATCAATGAAGATAATGCCTTGAGATTGTGCTAATTTCAAACTTTCCGAATGAATATCGGCATCATTCACTAATTTAGCAGACTCTTCATTGATTAATAATTCGCGGGCTTCTTTGACAGTTAAAGTACGGGTGATTTTCTTTTTCGGTCTTAATGAGCCTAGGGTTTCTTGGATATCAATCCCCATTTGTTCTAAACCATTATTCAAACTTGGCATCGCAACTTTTGGTTCATCAATTTCAATGGTCACTTCACGATTATCTAGCAACCCTTTTTCTAATTGTTCATAGACCGCTTGACGAGTGCTGCGAATTTCATCAGTCAACTCTTCTTTAGGCTCAGTTTCCCCAGCTTGCATGCCTTGGAACATCGTCATCATTTGTTCATAAGGATTATTTGATTTTTTTTGCTCTTTCTTAATGCCAGGAACCAAAGCCTTTACTAAACGACGATTCGCTTTTTTAGTGGCTTGCACCTTGACACGATCATATTGTTGTTTTTTCACAATCGTAATGGCATTTTCAACTAAATCACGCACCATGGATTCAACATCGCGTCCCACATAACCTACTTCAGTAAATTTAGTGGCTTCGACTTTTACAAATGGTGCATCCACGATTCTTGCTAGACGACGCGCAATTTCAGTCTTACCTACCCCAGTTGGACCAATCATCAAAATATTTTTAGGTGTGACATCTTGTTGCATTTTTTCATCTAATTGCATTCTGCGATAACGATTACGAAGGGCTACCGCTACAGATTTTTTCGCTTGATTTTGACCAACGATATATTTATCTAATTCATTAACAATTTGTCTTGGTGTTTGATTCATCGAGATACCTTCCTTAAAATTCTTCTACAATAATATTATGATTCGTAAAGACACAGATATCTGCTGCAATCGTTAAGGCATTTTTAGCAATTTCGGCAGCGGATAAATCTTGTCCACTATAGTTTTTCATCGCACGGGCTGCAGCTAAAGCGTAATTTCCACCTGAGCCAATCGCTAAAATTCCATCATCAGGCGCAATCACTTCACCAGTCCCTGAGACAAGTAACATTTCCTTGTCATTCATAACGATTAACATAGCTTCTAACTTTTGCATAGACTGCTGCGTACGCCACTCTTGCGCTAATTCCACAGCGGCACGTTGTAAATTACCATTATATTCGTTAAGCTTACCTTCAAATTTTTCTTCTAAAGTGAAGGCATCGGCAACACTTCCTGCAAATCCTACAACAACTTGGTTATTATAAATACGACGAACTTTACGTGCAGTCGCTTTCATGACAATTTGTTCGCCTAGTGTTACTTGACCATCACCAGCCATTGCAAATTTTCCGTCTTTTTCTACCGCACATATTGTGGTGGAATGAAATTGTGATTCTACCATATATTAAGCGCCTCCTCCAATCATGATTATGAGACAAATTGTAGTAATTCTCAGAAAATTCTAATACTT
>JAEWFE010000160.1 GCA_023389005.1 Bacillota bacterium | reverse complement strand
ATTATGGATATAAGCGTTCAGACGGGCGAGTAGAAACTTATCAAAATACTATGTATCATTACTATAGACCTGGATATTCAGGTTTGGGATTTGATATTAAAAATCCTCAACCTACTGACAAAATCAGTACCTACCATACTAAAGCTGCTAAATATAAAGATAAATGGGTGGATATTGAAGTAACTTATTCAAATTTTCAATACAAATATAATATGATGATCTATGCATGGGTACATGATGGTCTAGGTTGGGATGTTGATAAGACAGGTGTTTTAAAAAATCATGTGTATTTAGATGTCAATGAAAACTTAACAAGCGGATATCTGTACATGAATGCCGAATCAATGAAAATCAATCTAAAATTTATCGATAATCAAACGAAACAACCTATATTAGTTGATTCTTATGATAGTGCAGAGGATAAAAGTCACAGTTTCTTAACTTTTAATAGCTTGAATAGATTTGATAATGCAGGTATGCCAGCGTTTACTGAATTTGTGAAATACAATGATATGGTAAATCAAAATCAAGTCTTTGTAACGAATGATACAAATATTGAATATGGGCATCCGCTGAATACAAGAGTAGGTAATGATTATTTCTATGGTGTTGAACGTGATTTCACAGATATATTGGGGGCACAAACGTTTACACGTAACTCTGTTTCTTTTGAACTGAGAGGCAGTGATCCAAATCGTGGACACACCTTTACTGTAGGGGCAACAGATGCCATTGCTTGGAATGCCTTTAGTGGTGCAACTTTGTTTAGACCAACTAATCCAGCTTTTCCTAAAAAATATGTAAGAAATAGTTCTGGACAAAATATTCAAGGACAAACTTTGGATGTACAAACTTCAGTGGATTGGGAAGTGACGGTGCCTGTTGGGCGTATGGGTGTAGACATGCTTGAAAAATACACCAAACTACAACTAAGAGATACCTTGCCAAATGAGGTAGATTATCTATCCTATCAAGTGTTTGACGGCAATAATAAGGATATCACTTCAGAAACCACTCTAGCGAAAGCCAACCAATTATTGACGGTTGACTTTACGCCTGGCTATCTAAATTCAGAAATGAAATATGAAGGTGAAACCTACCGAGTAGTCTTCCATACGAAGATTAAAGCAGACGCTCCCGCTGGTGTGAGAATTCAAAATCAGGCGGCTGTGACTTACGATAAAGTGACACTTGAAACGAATCGACCATTTGTCTATTCTCAAACACCGATTCCAACGACTATTACTAAATCAATTGTACAAGATGGTACGGAAGTAAAAGAATCTAAGGTAGCGGATAATCAAACAGTGGTTTATCGCATTAATACGCAAGTGACGAATGCGAATGTGACTTCGTTGGTGATTAAAGATCAACTTGAAGCTCCTATCACACTACAAGACGCTGTGGTTGCCTACAATGGTCATGATGTTACGAGTCAAGGTACATTAAGTCTTGATAACAATACATTTAAGTGGGTTGCTAATAATCCAAATGATTGGAGAGGTAAACAATTAGTTGTTGGGATTCAAGGTACTTTCAATATGACTAAAAAAGTAATTCCATATCTTGATGAAGCAACTAAAACGTATCGTATCCCTAACCAAGCACACATTGTTATTGATGGCAAAGATCAACCATCAGATAAAGTAGTCGTTGTACCTGAAGTGATACAACCAACTGCTGATAAATTTATTGTGAAAAACTAAGAAAGAGGCACTTACAAGACTGTGGGTGCTTCTTTTATTTCAGAAAGGATGATTTTACATGAATAAAAAGAAAATTGTTTCAGGGCTAATTTCATTAGCGTTTGTAGGAAGCCTTGCTGGAAGTCAAATGATGACGGCGCAGGCTGCAACACAAGCAACAAAGAAAATGAGTACAGATATACAACTCGTTAAATCAGATAAGACAAATGAAGGGGCAGCGATTATGTATCGTCTTCAATTTGATACAGGGACGCTTCCGATGAATAAATTGGTTTTACGTGACCAATTAGAATCCGTCTTACAAGCGAAATCTGCAACGGTTTACGATAAAGATGGTAATGATGTGACAGGCAAAGGCACGCTGTCACTGAATGAAAAAACGGGATTAATTACCTGGTCTCCTGGTACGGCAAATGATTTCTACAATCGCCGCTTGTATCTTGAAATCACTGCATTAGTTCGTGAAAACGTTGATTTTTCTAAATATGAGGATAAAGATGGTATCCCACGTATTCCTAACGTTGGTCAAATGATTCAAGACGATAAGACCACGAATACGCCACCAGTTACAGAAGAATTACCTAAGACAGTAACACCAAATATCAACAAGACGGTTGAAGGAAAGAAAACACTTAATATTGATTACGAAAAACAATTCACGTATGAAATTGATGTAACAATCCCTACAAACCGTAAAGTTGATAAATTAGAAATTGTGGATGATATGCCAGATGTTCTTGAACCAGTGAAAGCTGTAGTTAAAGAAGGCAAATCTGATGTGACTAGTAAAGGTACTTTAACCATTGATAAGGCTACATCAACCATGAAGTGGGTACCAAAGGTTCCGACAGAATGGAAAGGTCATAAATTGACTGTTGAATTAAAAGCCTATATTAAGAACACTTACAAAGTAAAAGACTTTGCGAATGACAAAGGGGTAGTGGTAATTCCAAACTCTGCTAATTTGAAGATTAATGATGGCAACAATCCAACCCCACCAGTAACGGTCACACCACCAGAAGCAAACCCACAAGCAAGTAAATTTATTGTGAAACCAGATCAGTCTAAATAAAGGTTATTTAGAAAAAAGGAGGTGACGATACCGTGAATTTTAAACAATTTGTGTGTTCTGCAACGATTATTTGTAGTGTTTTGTTAGGTTCAACCTATGTGTTTGCGGAAACAGCTACTTCATCTACTACTTCTGAGACGAAATCAAGTACAGAATCCACGACTACTAGCACGGAGTCAACGGAAAGTACAAGTGATAGGACAGTTAAAGAAGAACGCTCTAACAAACAGGATAAAGAACAAAAATCGAAAAAAGATGAAGAAAAATTTTTGAAGAAACTAAATCGACAAAAAGGCGATAATGTGCAGTTTGAGCTGGATTTTGAAATGGGTACCTGGAACAAAACACCAAAAACACTAACACTGAAGGATCCACTAGACCCAGGATTTATCTACCAAAAATCCTCTATCTTTTTAGTTGATAAAGACAGAAAAGAGGTAAATGTGACAAAATCGGGTGAATTGGTTTATGACCAGGAAACACATACAGTGACCTGGACAATTAAGGCTACAGAAGAGGAACCTGAAAAAGTCAATGAGTGGTATAACCAAAAGCTTATCTGGCGTATGGATGTACAAGTGAAACCTGATTTGGAATTAGGCAATAAACATTCTTTATTGCTTAAAAATCAAGGAATACTGCTGATTGATGAGGATGAATATCCAACCAATCCAGTGACGGTGGAAGTAACTGAAGAACCACCTGCACCAGAACCAGAAGAACCAAAAGAAACACCGAAGAAAGAAACAGAAGGTTTCTTACCTAAGGCTGGTACACAAATCCTTGCTTCGTTGCCTTATTTAGGTGGCGGTATTTTAGTGGCTGCACTCGCTTTATTGTATCGGAAGAAGCTATACAAAACTTTAAAAAAATCATAAATAAAAAGTAGAAAAATTAATAAGCACTACTTGAACTTAAAACGGGCATTTATTGTTATAGATGTCCGTTTTTAATCAATATTTATAAGGGGGTATGGTTTTATGGAACCATTACAAAAAGTATTAATCATTATTGGAGCAATCATTACTATTTCTTGTGGAGTAGGTCTAGTTTATAGTATCTATAAGCTAAAGAATGCACTAGAAACAGAAGATCCACGTGATTTAAACAAAGCGATTTCAGCTGTTGTTGTCAATGGCGTAATTATTGGTGTCTGTGCAGGCATGATTGCTTATGTAAGTGGCTTACTATCTAACATTCAATTCTAAAGTAGGAGGGGAAATCATGAATCCTTCAAATGAAATTGTGAAACAACTCTCCCAATCTTTAGAAAAATATAGTCCCTTAGCCTATCATGTGATGGATACGATTACGATTTCCTTTCAAGTGATTGGGAGTTTTATCTTATTTACAATGTTTTTGCTTCAGTTGGCAGAAGTGAATAAGCATTTTCAACGAGAAGAAGGAGGGATGAATGTAGAAGTTCTTATCAATATAGCGATAAAATATTTAATCGCTTGGTGTTTGATGATGAGTATTTCTTATATATTAGATGGCATACTTTGGGTTGGTGGAGAAGCAAATAAATGGGCTGCTAATGCCTTTACTTATGCTGATGTCAAGCAGGCGTCTGATTTTTCTTCGTTACTCTCGGAAAAGATTTCCTTCTGGATGAAGCCAATCGTCTTTTTCTTTATATTGATTACTAACGTGATGATGGCTTTAACCACTTTAATTGCGTATTTACTCGTTTATTTACGTGCTATCCAATTATATATATACAAGGCAATAGGTCCTTTATTAGTGGTTGGTTATATGCACGACGAAACGAAATCTATCGCCATTAATTTTATGAAAAGCATTGCTGCCTGTGTTTTGCAGGGGATACTGATTATTATCACATTAGGTCTAGTTGCTGTTTTAGGTGCGGCTGATATTCAATTGATGAAAAACTATTCCCCACTGCTTTTTGGAGCCAATCTAGGTGGAGGGACCTTAGTGATTTCGTTGGCATTAACAAAGCTGATTCTGCTTATTATTAAACAAGGTGCCATCATTTTTTGTTTGATTGGTACGCAAGGACTCTCTAAGCGATTGTTGGGGGTGAATTAAATGGCGGTAAATTCAGAATTCTATAAAGATATGTCGAAAGTAGAAAAGAAAGTTTGGGGAATTACTTATCGTCAATTAAAGGCAGGGCTTTCTTTAATTTTGTCAGTTGTGTTGATTAGCCTATCCGTTTTTTTCATACAAGATTTAGCTTTACTCATTATTCTTGTTTTGATTTGTTGGCTAATTTTTGGATTATATCCAGTACTTGTAATGATTGGAAAAGCGGATGAAATCAAACGAAAATTGAGAACACTATTTTTATATCAAAATGCTTATTATTATTCAGGACAAATAAGGAGGTATGCCAAAAATGAATTTGTTCAACAAAAAAATGTTAGCGAAACCGATGATTTCTAAACAGAAAGAAACTGTTTCAAAGAAGAAAAAAGAACGGATTTTAGAAAATACACAGCCTTCAACGCAAGCTTATTTGAAATATACGAGTCAATTTGAAAATGGCGTTATGCACATTGTTGAAGATGAATATTCTAGGATGGTGAAGTTAGGAGAAATTAATTATGAAGTTGCAACAGAGGAAGACCAATTAATGACAGTAATGAGTTATGCAGAAGCATTAAATAGCCTAGATAAAAACGGTCGGTATCAACTTTTCGTTCATAACAAACCACTAGAGGATAATTTTTTTGAAGATACGTTCTTAGATTATCGTGGTGATTCCTTAGATACCTATCGAGAGGAAATCAATCAGATTATTCAAAATCAGTATGAAAAAGATGCAAAGAATTTTGTAGTGGAAAAATATGCTATCTTTTCGACAAAGGCAAAGGATGTTGCAACAGCCAATCGTTCATTGAATACGACCATTAAAAATTTTCAAAATAGATTCGTCAATAATAGCGTAGATTTACCTATGGAAATGTGTGACGGTATTCAAAGATTACGGGTAATGGCAAGTATATTACGTCCCAAACGATATTTTACGACGACTTATCAAGATATTGTTTTTTCAGGATTAACTAGCAAAGCTTTTATTGCGCCTAGCCATCTTCGGTTCCCAAGAAATAAACCCTACTTTTACTTGGGAGATAAATTTGCCAGTATTCTTTATATTCGTCAATACCCTAAATATTTAGAAGATCGGTTGATTAAAGAATTATGTCAGGCTGGTTATGAAATCATGATTAGTATTCATGCTAGACCTTACGATATGGTTCAAGCAAAGAAAATGATTAAGACGAAACAAGTGTTGAACCGATTAGAAGTGGAAAAACAAATTAAACAAAATTTCAAAGAAGGGCTTCCTGAAGAATACATTTCGGGAGCTGTAGCTGAGATTAAACGGTCTGCGCAAGAATTAATGAAGGAAATTAAAGATAATGGACAAAAACTCTTTTCCGGTATTTTTTCGATGATTGTAATAGCTGATACAGAACAATCTTTGCTAGAGGCAGTACATGATTTAGAGGATGTTTGTCATACCTGGTCTGTAGAACCAGAAATCATTGAAGATAGGCAGGAAGAAGCTTTAAATACGATTTTACCTATTGGCAAACCTTATTTAGATGTTGAGATGAATTATATGCGAGACATGACTACGGCAAACGTAGTGACTCAGATTCCATTTTCAAATGTGGAATTGCAATCTAAAGCTGGACAATTTTATGGTCGAAATCAGATGACCAATAATATGATTACGATTAATCGAAAAAAAGATTTAATTACTCCATCTGGTTTGATTTTGGGCACTTCTGGATCTGGTAAATCAATGGCTACAAAATGGGAAATGCTTAGCACATTTTTAAGATACCCTGAAGATCGCATGATTGTGGTTGATCCAGAGTCAGAGTATTTGGTTTTAGCTAGAGAGTTAGGGGCTCAAATTTTGGATATTTCTACGGGGACGACACACCACTTAAACATTTTAGATTTACCAGATGAATCTTTGCTAGACCAGGAAGATAGAAGAGTAGATTTGATTAAAGAAAAAGCAAACTTACTCTCCAACTTATTTGAATCTTTATTAAAAGAATTTACAGATGAAGAGGCTTCTATTATTGATAGAGTTACTAGAAAAACTTATCAAATCTATAACGGTCAGATTCCTACTTTGGTTGATTGGTATCAGGTACTATCTAAAGAAACAGGTTCAACAGCAAAGCATTTAGCTTTGAAAGTTGAACCGTATACGATTGGTTCGCAAGATATTTTTGCACATGCAACGAATGTAGATTTAAATTCAAGATTGGTTGTATTTAATATCAAGAAATTGGATGAACGTTTGAAACCATTTGCTATGAAAGTGATTTTAGACACTATTTGGAAACAAATCGTGGAATCACAAGGAAAACGCACTACTCGATTGTATTTTGATGAGTTACAGTTGAATTTTGATACAGAATCCAATGCACAGTGGTTTATGGCATTGTGGAGTCGTGTACGAAAATATGGGGCGATTCCAACAGGCATTACGCAAAATGTTTCTACTTTACTTGATAGCTCTGCTGGAAGAAAAATGATTAGTAATAGCGAATTTTTAATCTTGTTGAGACAGAAAATTGGGGATATTACACGCTTGCAAGAGGTCATTCATTTAACGCCTAAACTTATTAAATATATTAATGATCGTGCACCACAAGGTACGGGACTTATATCAGCAGGTGGAATTACTGTACCATTCGAAAATCCGATTCCTAAAAACACGCAGCTCTTTATTATGATGAATACCGACGCATAAAGGAGGAGTGGAGAATGACTAAGCAACTAATGCGTAAAATGGTTTTTGTTCGGCAAAGTGAATCAAAATCACTGAAATATAGATTACACCAAAAAAATTCGTTGCAGCGTTCCTCCTTTCAACTCAATCATGGAAATCGTAAAGACTCCGAGGTTAAAGCAAAACAAAGTATTCCTTCAACAGCAAATGCTTTTTCAAGTAGTTTACAATTTCAAAAACTTCAAATGAAACAGTCAGCGAAAAAGCAAAGAAAAATGGATCGATTTAAGAAAAGCTATAAGGTTAAACAGGTTGCAAAAAAAGAACTGTTCGATAGCAAACAACGATTATATCTGCGTAGAAAGCAGTTAGATCAAGTTTTAAGTTCAAAAAAACAAGCACAAACTGTTCTTTCCTATTATCGAACAAAAGAACAGTTGGCTGCTTATCAAGTGAAGTTATCGAAAAAACGTTTGAAAACGGCTAAATTAAGAGATCCTATTCATCCGGTGAACATAGCTGTTTTTCAAGCAAAAAACAAAGTGCTTGATTCAATTTCACAAGACGATACGTTAAACGAGGCTGTTCATACCTATTATCAGGTAAAACGTCTGAAAAGAGAAACGAACCTGGTCTATCGAGTCGGTCATCAAAGCATTAGATTGGTAAGAAATCTAGCTAGTCATTCTTATGGTTTAAGTAATCGAATGTACAACATGATGAGAGGAAGAGGATTTGAACGAACGCCTGAAAGCATAAAGAAAGCGAGAAAGCTACATCAAAAGCAACGTTTGAAAAATTATCAGCAATTTATCAATCGATATGCGCAAGCAAAAAAAGCCAAAAAAGCACAACAAGGTTTTTCTTTGATCAAGGACCTATTTTCAGGTAAGAAGCAATTAGTGGATGTTGTTTTTACGTTAGCCACTCAACCCGCTACATGGATACTCTTTGTTTGTATGTTGGTGTTGCTATTCTTTTTTGGATTGCTTATGAGTTCTTCTCGTCCAGTGATTGTGCAAGAAGAACGTGCGTTGACTGATTCTTGGAGTTATGTGACTGAAATCGATACCAAACATACAGATGAAAACAATCAATTCTTTACGAATATTGACGAAATCATGTTTTTTATGAATATTAAATTTGATGACTATGAATTATCTGAATCAAGAGTACCGTTACAAACATATCGTCAATATTTAGATAAATTATGGTCTGATTTGAATGGCAGTGATCCTGATTATCGTTTGCATACGATGGATGATTTAATCAAAAAGAAAGAGTATGCTTTTTCTGAAGATGAAAAAGAGTTGTATGCATTATCTAAAGAATCTAGGTATGTGGGCTTAGAAGATTTATTAGAATTTCCCTATACTACCGATCAGCTAACAATAAGTAGAAGATTTGGGTATGAGAAGGTATCAAATAAAGAAGAATTATTTGAAGGTATTGAAGTGTCTACACCCTCTAAACAATATCTTGAAGCTCCTATTGATGGGGAGATGAAAACATTTGAAGATGGCATACAAATTACACAAACGAACACTTATCGACTGAAAATAAAGGGTCTAACAGAATTGTTTAGAAAATCAAAAATAAAAGTGGGAGAAAGAATAGGAAGAGTAAAGGAGAATACCATTCAGATATATTATGAAAAATATGACAATATTAAGAAAGAATGGTTTTATGTGAATCCAGCTTTCTATTTTCCAAAAGTAACTTATGTGCAACAAACCATATTAAGTAGTGATTTAGCTACACCTGGAGCAGATATTGCTAGTCGTGCCAAATATATCTTTAACTACTTCTCAAAATTAGGCTTTAACAAAGAAGGAATTGCGGCTATTTTAGGCAATTGGCAAGTGGAATCAGGGATTAACCCAAAAAAAGCTGAAGGAGATTATCTCAATCCACCTGTGGGTGCCACTGCCACTTCTTGGGATGACGATAACTGGCTAAACATGAGTGGGATTGATATTTATGGAAACAACACCAAGATTATCCACCGAGGTTTAGGCTTGGGACAATTTACAGACACGACTGATGGTTCCAATCGCAATACTTTGATTCGAATGTATGCCAAAGAAAAGAATAAGAAATGGTATGATATGGATTTACAATTGGATTTTATGACTCAGGCAGATGTACCTGCTTATCGAAGTTATCTTAATCGTGTAGGTAAGAGTGAAGTGAGTAAAGATGTTTCAATATTGACGAATTATTTTCTGGTATACTGGGAAGGTAATCCTAATAATAAGTTGTCAGAACGTATTCAGGCTGCAAAACATTGGTATAGTTACTTTTCTAATCCAGTCAATCAAAGTAGTTATCGTTTACCGCTAACTTTGATTAATCTGAGTAGTCCATTTGGTTGGCGCAATTTCGGCGGAGCTTCTGAATTTCATAGAGGATTAGATTTTGCGGCTAGCATGGGGACACCAATTTATGCGATTTCTGATGGTGTAGTATTGAAAGCTGAATATCATTATAGTTGGGGCAACTATGTACAAATTAAACATCCAGATGGACGTTCTAGCTTGTATGCTCACCAATCACAGATTTTAGTTCATGTTGGTCAAGAAGTACATCAGGGCGATAAGATAGGATTAGTCGGTTCGACTGGAAATAGTACAGGGGCACATTTACACTTAGAAATTTCAAAATCAACCAGTTTAGCACAAAATGAATTAATTGATCCAGCAACTGTTTTAGGTCTGAAATAAGAGAGGAGGAAACGCAGGAAGAAAATAATTCTTTTTGCTAAAGCTTAATGAAGGATGAAAGAAAAATTAAACGCATAAAGAAAATATTATTGATTGTAGGAATACTTTTTAGTCTCGTTTTTACTTTTCTGATTGGAAGTAGTACGGGATATTATCGTGGTGTAAAGAAAATGACCTCTACTCACACTAAAACGACAAATAAAAAGGAAAAAGATGTTTTATTGACACAATCTGAAGTTCAAAAGTTTTTAATCGCTTATTATACAAAAGAAGATTTAGGAGAGAATCAAAATCGTTATAAACCATTTATGACAGATTCTCTCTATCAATCAACCAAGGAGGAAGAGCAATTACCGATTCAACAGGCGTACAAAGGCTATGTGGTCAATCAGGTTTTTCAGAAAGCAACCATTTATATTGACCAGAAAAATCATACTGCAGTTTGTTTGGTTAGTTTTAAAAATACACAGCGAGTGAAGAAAGGTTCTGATGAAAGAGCCATTAAAAATCAATCTAATCAGCAAAATATAAAGCTTACGTATCAATTAATCGATGGTCGTTACAAAGTGAATCAAATGAAGCCCATTGTAATAGATGAGAACATTACAGAATTGGATAAAAATAGCTATCCTAGCGATAGAATCCAATTGCCTACACAATTAATGGAAAATAGTGCGTCAGAAGCAGCTGAGACCTCAAGTTCAGATACAAAGCAAGAGGAATCATCAAATCAACTCACAGAATCAAAACGTGCAGAATCTGATAAAACAGAAATTTCTACGTCTGAAAAATCGACTAATGAAGAAAATCAAAAATCAGAAGAGCCAAAGAATAAAGATATGCAGGCAATTATTGATAGCAGCAAGTAGGAGGTGTTCAGATGAATAAAATGGAAAAACTAGAAAATAAACGAAAAAAGTTATTAAGTGATATTGAACGGTCGGAGTCTATCATTGAAAAAGAAAATGAGAAACTATCCGCCTTGAAGGAAAAATTAGAAGTAACTGAATATGAAATTACGGCTGCTTTGATGGTAGAAAATGATTTGAATCTGGATCAGCTGAAAGAATTATTACAAATGGAAGGCTTAAAAGACTTACTTGATTCGCCAAAACAAACAGAAGAAGTAGCTATAGAAAATATCGAAGAAAACTTTGTGAGGGAGGAAATGTAGATGTTGTTCTTTTCAAAACCTGTAGAAGTCTATGAATTTAAATTTGTTCATGGAATCATGTTAGATGAAATTAGTAGCACATTGGATTTTGTCAATTTTATAGATAGTGAAAATGCAAGATTAGAATCGCTTGGACAAACGGGAAGCATGGTTGCGATTAAATATCTTGAAAAACGTAATAAGAAAAAAATGATTTATGCTCAACGTATTCATTTACCTGTGGCACCAGAAGTAGATATGGATGAATTTCTCAATAATTTTTATAGTTCAAAACCAATTGCCTTTGATGAGTCTATTTTGACTATACCTCCAGTAACAGAAGAAAGTGAAACACCACAAAAAGAAATATTAGAAGCTACTAAAGAAGATAGTGTAAGTTTAAGCAGCAAAGAAGCAATTACTTCTATTGACCTATCAAAAGTTATCGAGAAAAATGTTTATTCTCCGCATGATGCTATGCAGAAAGAAATTGAGCGTCAACGAGCGGAAATTGAGGAATTAAAACAATTACTACTCAAACAACAAGCTGAAACGGTGGTAGAAGATTCTACAAGTGGAAAAGTAGAAAATTCTACAAGTAGAAAAGTAGAAGTACAACCTGAAGAACAAAGTGAAACAACACAAAAAGAAGCATTAAATGAACCTATTAAAGAAGATAGTGTAAGTTTAAGTAGCAAGGAAACCACTACTTCCATTGACTTGTCTGATGAAATGATTATGGATACAGATGTGGAAGAAGTTTTAGACTTAGTGAAATCCAGCTATCAAGAAAAAGTGCAAAATTATCTTGAAGAAGAACGTCAGAAAATTCTAGCGGAAATTAAAGAGCTAGATCAGCGTGATAAGATTGAAGCACAAGTAACTGAAAAATTAAGCAAACAAAAATATATTGATTTACAAGTTATACAAAAAGAGTTAGCTGCTGATTTGGAAAAACAAATTGAAGAAGAAAATCGACGTCATCAAGAAGCGTTGAAACAACTTGAATTGACGCATAAAAAGACACAAGCAGCTAAAGAAGTGGAAATTGAAGAAGCGTATAGAGATAAAATCACTCAAACGATTCAAAAAGAATATGAAACACAAACTATTCAACTGGAACGTATTTTACAAGGAAAAGCGGAGGAATTGCAATTAAGACAAAAAGAAATGAATAAAGGCTTGAAGGCAGACTTTGAAAAAATTCTTCAAACCTTTAATCAAGGACATGAGAGCGTCATTCAATTGGTAGAAGCACAGAAGAAAGAAAAGAAAATCCTTTCCTTTCCAGAAAAACAAATAAGAAAAAAAGCGTAAGAGATCGATTTGTTTCGGTCTCTTTTTTTGAAAGTAGGTGACTTTGTATGGAACAAAAGGATATCGTACACAAAATCTTTAATCCAGGTGTACTAACGCTAGAACGCTTGCTTTATGCAGCAACCATTCTGACAGGTGAAACCATGTCTGATTGGATGGCTAAAAGACAAATCTTAACAGGCGAAACGCAACTGTATCAACTGCTCAATAGTAAAGATTCTACCACTTCGGTTTCTTTATATTTAAAAAGAGAAGTGGATTTAAATAAATTAAGGGCTTATCTAAAAGAGCAGGGTTTACCTTTTGCTTTCCAAAAAACAGATCAAGGTGTCAATCTTTTCTTTAAAGTACAAAATCAAGCACTTGCCAAAAATGCATTGAATCGTTTCTATCAAGCGGCTATTTCTAATGCAAAAGAATTTTCAAAGATGATATTGAAGCGTCCTGAACAAATGAGCTTTGAAGAACGTGTGAAATACGCACAACAAAAGATGTATCAAGGCGTGATTCAAGGCGTTCAAAAAACGAAGGTGAAATGACTATGCAAATTTATAAAAAAGAATTTAAACCTTATCTTGTACTATCTATATGCCTTGCTCTTTTATTTGCAGTTACAGGAAATTTTTGGGCACATTTACCTGGAGATTCTTTTTATGAACAAGTAAATTTTTTCTTTGCGGAATCAATGTTGGACTATATGCTAGTAAATAATCATTGGCTGACACTTTTTTATCCTAGTTTATTAGGTTTATATTTGTCGTTTATCGGATTAGGAATAGGCTTACTTTTTTATACGTATAACAATGATTCTAGGTATTATCGACCAAATGAAGAATATGGTTCTGCGAGATTTGCGAAAAAAGAAGAGATGGTAAGATATGCGGATGAGATTCCAGAATATAATACAATTCTTTCTAAGGTTGCTAGGATGGGCTTGTTTAATGATCGTATTACTAGAGCTTTTCAACGAAATAAAAATCTTATGATTATTGGTGACCCTGGTTCAGGAAAAACTTTCAATGTGTTAAAACCTAATATCTTACAAACCAATGCCAGTTTTCTCATTACCGATCCTAAAGGATTATTAATTAGAGAATGTGGCGCTTTTTTAGAAAAAATGGGCTATAAGATTAAAGTCTTTGATTTGAATACACTGTTAAATAGTGACCATTTCAACGTATTCAAATACATCAAAACAGAATTAGATATTGATAAAGTGTTGGAATGGATTACTGAGGGTACAAAGAAAACGGATAACCAGGGGGAAGATTTTTGGATTAAAGCAGAAGGACTGCTCATTCGTAGTTTTTTAGCGTTTCTGTGGATAGATGGTCAAGATAACGATTATTTACCACATATTGGTATGGTGGCAGATATGTTGCGGTTTGTTAAACGCAGAGAAAAGAATAAACCTAGTCCAGTAGAAGAATGGTTTGAAGAACAAAATGAGCGTCATCCAAACAATTATGCTTATCGTCAATGGACACTGTTTAATGATTTGTATGAAGCAGAAACACGAGCTAGTGTATTAGGAATCGCGGCTGCTCGATATTCTGTCTTTGACCATTCGCAAGTGGTTGATTTAGTCAGAAATGATACCATGGATATTGAAAGTTGGGATGAAGAAAAGACGGCAATTTTTGTTACGATTCCTGAAACAACGGATTCTTACAATTTCCTAGCAGCTATTTTTATCTCAACAGCAATGGAAGTATTGAGAGATAAAGTGGATAAAGTTTTGACAGGTGAAATAGCGTATCGTCAACTTTTACACTTCAGATTTTGGATTGATGAGTTTGCCAACATTGGACGTATTCCTAATATTGATAAAGCATTAGCTTCATTTAGAAGTCGGAATATGTCAATTGCCATATTTCTTCAGGCGTTAGATCAGCTAAAAACAATGTATAAATATGGTTGGGCTAGTATGGCTAACTTATGCGCTACAGTCATATTTTTAGGCGGAGATGAGGAAGCAACTGTTAAATATCTTTCAGAACGTATTGGCTCGCAAACGATTGGGACTAGAAAATATTCTCACAATAAAGGTAGGCAAGGTGGCGGTTCAGAAAATAGGGATTATACTGGTCGAAAACTACTTTTTCCAGATGAGATTGGTAGATTAAATGGTGACGAGTGTCTGGTATTTATTACCAAAGAATTTGTCTTTAAAGATGAAAAATACCCCGTGTTCGACCATCCAAATGCCCAATATTTAGCCAATAAACCAACAGATGAGAACTGGTATCGCTACAAACGCTATAAAGATGATGTAGAGGAATTTTTAGACAAAGCGGTGATGGTGGATCACGGAGAAATTCCAGAAACAATTTAAAAGTAGAAAAGTAGAAAATTCCACAAGTAGAAAAGTAGAAGTTTCTACTAACGAAGAAAGAAGGGAAGAATATGTTGTTTGATGTAGAAAATGTACAAGAAAAATTATCAGATGAAAGTTGTTTAGAGATATTAGAAGCAACACCTGGCTATGTTAGCTATCATCAATCTGTACCTTTAGATAAGCAGTCAGAAAGCTATGTAGAGTTGATGGTGGTTACAAATAAGGAATATGCCAATCTTGCAGAAAGTGATTATAATTATTGGCTGCTTACACTCACGCAATCTGGAGAAAATAAAGGTACACTTGCCTACGGAGAAAATTGGGCAAATGACTTTGAGATTAGTAATGAGTTAACGCAGCTTCAGATGAGTGGTGAAGTCCTTGAAGAAGTGAATGTAAATGACTTTCTTGAGCAAGCCGATAGACAACTTTCAACTGTCAATGCACGTTCAATTATTAAGGAAATCCTCAATTTACCTATTTACGACAATAAAGAAGAAAATACGATAGGGCAAGCCTTAACGGGTGTAGATTTAGATTTACTTTCTTTAGAAGATTTTCTAAAACGATATCCTTACCTAGATGAAGATTTAGGAGAAATGGATTGGATTAAAGACCCAACAAATCCTCAAAATATGGTGTTATTCGACCCACAATGTGCATCAGATATACTATGTATGAGTAGTAATCCTGTAGATATTGTGGAAGTGTTAGAAGATGACTCTTATTTCATGAGCATTGAAGGCAGAACATTTGATTTTTCAGGAGTAGATAAGCATTTTGGACTAGAGGAAGCCTCGACACGTCAAGCCTTTCAGGTCGCAGAAGGAGTTGGTGAATCTTTCCAGAAAGCTAAACAGAAATAGCGATTGGGCTTCAAAGTAGAAAAGTGGAAAAGTAGAAGCTTCTACCTTTCTACTTGTAGAATAAATATAAAAGAAAGTAGGGATAACTATGAGTCAGAGTAAGTTTAACTATCCAGATGAACAAGTCTATCAGTATTTAACGGATCAAATGGAATTAGCAAAATTGGAGATACTTTTAACAGAAGATGAGCGTATGCAACAACGTTTAAGTATCTTTCAAAAGGTTTATGATTTTTTTGAAACATTGGTAGAAAAAGCTATTGAAGAACAATCTACTTTGCCAACAGAAGCAGATGAGGACAACGATTATTATGGAATGATTAACGGTATGGAATTAGACCGTTACTTGGTGTCTCTTCGTGAAGCAGCGATAGATGACGTTTACCAAAAGAGTGTTTTAGCAGAAATTCAAGACAAGATTTTTGAATTGTGGGAAGCTTATGATTTAGAACAAGAGAAAAAAGAAGAGCTAGAATGGCAACGAGAACATCCTGATTGGGTGCGTGATGATGATTACATGGATAAAGGAGTGTGGAATCAATGAAAAAATTAACCTCATTAATGAAAGAAAAATATGGAGTGACGAAAGTAGCCCCGTTAAAATTGAAATATGACGATCCAGTCAATATTCAGCTAAGAAAGATTGCCAGCTACATCTATAAAGTAGGAGATTGGACAGAAGAAGATATGAGAGAAGGTATTCAGCAAGCCGTGCTTTCAAGATACGCTGCAGAGATACAGAAGAAGCTTGAGGTAAAGTTAGAACCTATGTCGGAAGCAACGTTCAAACAATATCCTGCTTTTCGGAACTATTATAAAGGATATCGCTTAGAGATTATGGATACGTTTACCCGGCAAAAACTTACCAACGACACGACTTACTATTTAGTGGACACGGCAACGAATAAACAAAAAAACCATAATGCTCGTTTTTACGTGTCTGCTTATCCAGAAGTTAAGTTTTATACGGGGTATGAACAATATTTAATCGGAGTGGCTAAATTGAAAAAAGATTTGCTTCGATATTACGAACAAAATCAAGAGTTATTTGAAACACACCAGGTAAGTTTTAACGAATATAAAAGTAAAGTAGATAGTATGTGTAATGGAATCCAACAGAAGGACGCCAAATTTTTTAAAGAGAAAACACCAAACGTGATTTCGGGTGTAGAAAAACCCTTATCGGAGCATGCTTTGCGTCATAATTTTATCCGTGCACAAATTCAAAAGTATATTGATCATACGTATAACATTGTTCGGCAACAAAATTATGAAGCAGAAATTGACAAAATGACTCGTGCCAGTGCGTGGCAGACAAAAAAGAATATAAATGACGAAACTAAGTCTTTGATGGAAAATACCTCCCTCAAGGACTTTTTTCATTATGTGGAGTTGGATAATGACGTTGACTTAGAACTGTATAGCGTTTTTGAAAAGGAAATGCAGTCGATATATCCATTATTGCCTAAGACCAATGAAGTAGCTGATTTACGTTTGCGAAAGCTAGGAAATTATCAGGCATTAGGACTTTACCATTCAATGTCGCATACGATTGCTTTAGATTTTCGCAGCGGTAAAGATCGAGGAAAGGCCAAAAATAATCCATACGCTCCAAATGAACCAGGGATTGCTTCGTTTATTCATGAATACGGACACTTTTTAGATTTTACGGTTGATGTGGAAAACGGAAACTTATCCATGCAGGAAGCCTTTCAGCCTATCTTGCAGCGTTATCAACAAAATCTCAATCGTTTAGATAAGGATAGTTTCGTTAAAGCAAGAGCAGATTATTACAGTACCCCTACGGAGGTATTCGCCAGAGCCTTTGAGGTCTATACGGCTCATCTAGGGTTACAATCTAGTTTCCTGAGAAATTCTAAAAGTTATGAATTACTGGAACAATATCAATTGTTTGATGAATCGATTCGTCCCGTTCTGTATGCGTATTTCGACCAGCACTTTCCAGAATATCGCAAGAAAATTGAAGCTTATCAGTCTCAAAGTGTAGAACGTACTTCTATGGCTGAAATTTCTAAAGAGATGACCAAACAATCTGTAACAGAAAACACAATTATAACTGAACCAAAAGCAGAAAACTCTACAAGTAGAAAAGTAGAAAATTCTACAAGTAGAAAAGTAGAAGATTCTACAAGTGGAAAATTAGAACAAAAAACATTAGACACTTCTGTACGAAATCATATGTACAGAAAAGCATTATTAGAACAAATGAATCAATTGAATATTGTAGAAGTTGCTAGCCGTTTAGGAATGGATTTGGTGAAGCAAGGACAATCCTATACCTGGTCAGAACACGATTCATTTGTGATTGACACACGTAAGAATTACTTCTACTGGAATGCACAAGGAATTGGTGGAAATGCCGTAAAAATGGTTCAAACCGTTAAGAATATTTCTTTTAAGGAAGCATTAAGGTGGCTGCAAGAACAAGACTTTACACAAGCAAAAGTATTCCAAGAAAAACCAAAAGAAGCCTTTCGCTATTTCTTAAAAGAATCGAAAAAGGATGGACAAGGTATCGCTTATCTCAAACAAGAGCGTGGAATTAGTGAAGCAACCATTCGACTATTTCAATCTCAAGGTGCTTTGGCAGAAGGTGTCAATCACTCAAAAGATGGTTATAGTGAACCTGTTTTGGCTTTTAAATCCTATAATGCTGAAGAACAATTAGTCGGAGCAACGTTGCAAGGCGTGGTTTATAATCCAGAACGCTATCCTAAGAAGGGACGCATGAAGCTCATTTTACCAAATAGTGATGGCTATCAGGGCGTGAAAGTAACGCTAGGTGAAAATCCTAAGCATTTCATTTTCGCAGAAAGTCCGATTGATTTAATGAGTTACCTTGATTTACACCCTGAATTATTTAATGAAAATGTTCAACTTGTTTCGATGAACGGCTTAAAAGAGGGAGTTATTTATCAAACACTCAAAGACCAGTTTAATCCTAATTATCCAGGTACGGCAGAAGAATATTTTAAAGATTTAGATGCAAAAATAAATGCACAAATTGCTTTAGAGAAAGGCTTTAAAATGACGTTAGCTATCGACAATGACGCAGGAGCACAAAGGTTTATTGATAGGTTTAAATCTAAAAACTTTCCTTTGGAGTTAGATTTACCACCTAAAGCAGCAAGTCTAGAAAAGAAGGACTGGAATGATGTATTGTTAGAAATTCGAAAACAAGTAGAAAGACAAACCGCAGAAGAAAGTGAAACAACAGAAATTGAGGGAGAATTTACAGAGGTAACAGATGGAAAGGAGTTAGCCAAGATGAATGATGAAATTCTAAATGACACTAGATTTGATGAAAAGCAAAAACAAGCCCTACGTGAAGGTCTAGAAAATGGATTGGATATAAGTGTATACGCAAATCCTAGTTATGATAGTTACCAAATGAATGAAATTAGATGGGGACTTGAAAAGAATCTAGATGTCACACAATATGCAACAACTAAATATAATTGGCGACAAATGTCTCAGATTAGAGAAGGCTTGGAGCGTAATCTAGATATCAGTGTATATGCAGATTCAAAGTATGATGATTTACAAATGGAACAAATCAGACTGGGATTAGAAGATAAGCTTGATATTAGTGCTTATATCAATCCAGAATATAATGCTGACCAAATGGAGCAAATCAGAGAAGGTTTGAAGCAAGGTTTAGATGTTGCTGTCTATGCTGACCCACAATTCGATTTTGAACAAATGGCAGAAATTAAATCTGGACTTGAAGCTGGTGTAGACGTTAGTATTTATGCCAATCCTCAATTTGACCACTATGAAATGTGGGAAATTTTAGAAGGATTAATGGACAAACGTGACGTAAGTATATACGCAAAACCAGAATTTAACAATGCACAAATGCAGGAAATTAAACTAGGTATGCTGCGTAATGTAGATGTTACAGTGTACGCAAAACCAGAATACAATTATGACCAAATGGAGCAAATCAGAAAAGGACTCGAGCAAAAACTTGATGTCAGTATATACGCTAATCCAAAATTTGATTGGCAACAAATGAGAGAAATCAGAAAAGGACTTGAAGAAAATCTGAATGCAAGTATGTATGCTAATCCATATATTGATTGGCAACGAATGAGTCAGTTTAGAGAAGAACTTAAATATGGGAAGTCTTATGATACCAATAAGGTGATTCAAAAGAAAAGTGAAGATGTAGATACACAACCACATCAGGAAGAAACTCAGGAAGCTGTAAAAATGTTCAATGAAGAAGAAGCAAACCAAATTTGTGATGTGGTTATGCACACACCAATTGCTCTAGTTGATTCAGAAGGAGAATTGCAATTTGTAAGAATGGGGCAGGCTATAAAAAGTTATATGATTGAAGCCGCTACTGGATATCATCCAACCATTTATACTCGTTACAATTTACCAGAAAGTCATAAAGATTTGTTAATCGAAGATCCCAATGTTAATTTCTTTGTTTTCAATAAAAGAAGAACTGGAGGTACATTTATTTTAGCTTCTGAAAATCAAAAGGGTTTATTTCACGCTTTAGGTGGAAGTTCCAATATCCACATTGCGTATGATTCAATAGACAATAATTTTGGATTGAATATTGACTCTACCACAAAGACTTTTCATGCAAACACGCAAGAATTAGTGTATTTGGATGATAGCTACTCTTATTATCTAAAGAATGAATACTTTGATGAAGAAAGAAATAGAATAAAAGATATTCCAATGGATGAACGTGATGTGACTTATTTGAATGAGCTAGAAAAGAACTTAGCAGCTAATCAAACGTTAGAAACAGTGATGGAAACTCATGAACAAGATGTAATTGCTGAGGTAGAACAAAATGCAGCATATCTAACAAAAGAGGAAGTTACGCAGCTTTTAGATGAACATTTTCAAAAAGTAGAAAAGCTATTAGCAACAGTAAATGTAGCTGCAGAATCCAACCACGTGACAACAAAACAAATCATTCAGCAACTGATTCAAGAGTTAAAAGCGTTGTTGCAAAGTACCAAACAAAAAATGACTACTATGGTTACGAACAAGTTAAACAAACTTGAAAGTAACTTAGAAGCCAAACGTGTCTTTATTAAAAATAGCGTGAATGAACAAGTACTTAAATTATCTGATGTGATGAAAAATACGGCTAATAAACTCGATACAAAATTCGCATTAGAGGTGTCACAACCGCACGAACAAACTGTTAATACACTGAAAAATGAAACGATTCGCACGTTTAATGTTACGGTTAATAGAAAAGAAAATGCAATGGAAATGCGTTTTAAAAAAGCTAGAGAAGGCGATAAAGCGTTGAAAGCAAATCAAGTCACACAAATGCAGCAAGAAACGCAAGATTTAGATGAAAAGATAAGTAAAGTACATTAAAAAAGAGCAAAAAAATAAAGAGACGCCTCACCTATTGAAGCAATCAAGGCTTGCTTTGCCTGTACGTCTCTCTATTAATAATATAGCCTAAATAAATGAAATAATCAAGCAATTTCGCTTTGATTTGAAAGAGGAAAAAACAATGAATCGTTATAAATTAGTAACTGTAGATTTAGCATTTTTTGCACAACTTTATTTAAAAACTGGTAGCTCGCAGCTATTAAAAAAAGCTAGTAGAAGTTTTGTTGGATTATATGATGAAAAAGAAAACTGGTATATTCCTATTAGAGCAAACTTAGGAAATAAGAAACCAAACTATGCGTATTTTCCAACACCTTTTCAAACTACAAACCCACATTTTAAGAAACCAGGATTAGACTTTGAAAAAGCAATTTATCTACCTGAAAAATATGTTAATGAAATAAATAATACTATGCCTTTGGATCAAGCAAATTTTATTCAACACAATCAGGATAAGATAAAAGAAGCCTTTGAAAATTATGTATTGAAAGTTGATAAAATGAATAAAAACTCAAAAGAATTTATCTTTTCAACTGTTCCGCTTTTTCCAGAAGGTATCGAAAAAATCAAAGCATTAAAACAAACTGAAGTAAAAGATATTGACTCAGAAAAAGAAATAGATTTGCGACAAGCACTTAAAAATCAAAACCCATTTGAAGTGAAAAAAGCATTGAAATTAGATTTGGTTTCCTATGGAAAAGATAAAAATAAATTAAAGGATTACTTAAAAATCTTTGCAAGAATGCCTTATCTTTCAGTGGAAAACTTGCAGCTGCTTGTCGCACAAAAAGCGGATATTCGGAAGTTTGAACGCCTAACGGATTGGCAAATGGAGAATCCAGATGAAAAAATTCACCCTGTAACCTATCAATTATTAGATACACAATATGTGACAAAGTTAGATGAAAAAGGGCAACCAATCATTGATGATGAAGGTAAGGCTGTGCGATATAAAACGACTGAATTAATTGATATTGTGGAAGTAGAGTCAAGCAAAAAGACAAATAAAGAATGGACAAATAATGATTATGTTGAAGTGTTCAAGAAATTAAAAAATCTAACTGTTTATGAGATTAAAATAGACAAAATCAATCAAAAATATCAAGTAGATGACAACAAAAAACAAATTGTGATACAGGAGCATTTAGGTTATGAAGCAACCATGCTGACTATCATTCATGCGATTACTCATCAAAATGCAAAAGATAAGAATCAATTATTTCTTGCGGATGTACATGAATATGTATTAGCTAGACGATTAGAGTTGCCTGAAGCTGAAGTCACATTTGAATCGCTGGAAGAGAAGAAATTGAGCGAAACTGAAATCTATAATGTGTTGAAATTTATCTCCAAAGAAGGAAAGACCTTCATTCAAAATGCTGAAAGGCAAATGTTTCATCCATCTTTAGAAACAAAATTTGAATCGAAATTTGAAGAAAGAGTGGCAAAAGCAAAAGCGGATAAAAATAAGAAAACACACAAGAATACGCAACAAATGAATAAGCAAAACTCCCCAAAAGGCAAACGTCCGTAAACGAAAATAGAACAAAAACAGTCAGTCGTATGCGGACGAGAAATTCAAAATTAGATATTCAAACTTTAGAGGATTTTATGTTAAAAGAGGCAAATGAATAATTCAAATTGGGGGATTGGGGGACTCCCCAAAACTTCTGCGCTCATCATTTTGATTTTGGTGATGAGCGTGGAAAATCGTATATGGCTATCCATATACTATGCTCGCAAAAGGTGAAGCGTAGCGAGGAAAAAATTTGTTTTTCCTGATTTTCGTCAAAAGGGGTTCGGGGAAAAAGACCGTTTGTCCCCGACGCAAAATTAATGGAGGAGAGTAAAAAGAAAATGGTAAATAGGAATAGAAATATACAGAAAATCATTCGCTTAACAGCAGAAGAAGATAAATTTATCAGAAAAAAAGTAGAGCAAAGTCCCTTCAACAATTTTCAAAATTTTGCACGGATCATGTTAATCACTGGCGAAGTTAAAATGGTCGATTACTCAGAATTAAAGAAGTTAAATGGTCAGATTAATCGTGTGGGAAATAATATCAATCAGATTGCCAAGCTCGCACACTACTTTGATGAAATCTCGAATGAGGATATTCAAGAGATTAAACAAAACGTTAATTACATGAAAGAATTAGTGGAAGCTGCATTGAAAGAAAATAAAAGAGAAGAAAGGAAAAATTGGCAAAATGGTTTATACGAAACACTACCAGGTGCACAAGATGAAACATTTAAATCGACTGAATGATTATGTAGAGGACGCTACCAAAACATTAGTGACTGGCAAAGAAAGAAGTGACTTAGACAATCTCTTTCAATACGTTATGAATGATAATAAGACACTCAATAAGCAATTAGTAAGTGGCTATTTAATTAATGATGTTTACAATGCAATGGATGAATTTCTAGCCACAAAAGAATTACACGACAAGAAAAAAGGCACTTACATTATATTTGATGAAAAACAAAATCTGTTGAAATTAAATCAAGAGAGTATCGAAAATATAGATGGTCGTGGTCAGCGTGTGCTTGCACATCATTTAATCCAATCCTTTTCGCCGGACGATAATTTGACACCAGAACAGATACACGAAATTGGTCGCAAAACCATGTTGGAGTTTACGGGTGGAGAATACGAGTTTGTGATTGCAACTCACGTAGACAAAAAACATATTCATAATCATATCGTGGTCAATTCTACTAACTCGGTGACTGGAAAACAAATGCCCTGGAAAATTGCGAAACAGAAAAGCGGTAAGAATAAAGATTATACCAAAGAATTATTTGAACAAATCTCAGATAAGATTGCGAGTAAGTATGGTGCGAAAATCATAGAAAAGTCACCTAAAAATTCGCACAAAAAATACACAATGTGGCAAACGGAATCCATTTTTAAAACAAAAATACAATCACGTTTAGATTTTTTAATTAGCCACTCACACAACTGGTTTGATTTTTTAGAAAAGGCAAAAGCACTCAATCTTGAAATCGATACTTCAGGAAAATGGACTAAGTTCAAATTACTAGATGAGCCACAAATCAAATGGACAAGGGGAAGAAATTTAGATAAGAGCAATCCAGAAAAATACAACGAAACAGAAATAATTAAGCAACTAGCAAATAATGATATTACTTTTTCGATTGATGAAGTCCTTGCCGTTTATGAAGAAAAAGAAATAGCTGCAAAAGATGATTTTGATTATCAGCTAACGATTGAATCCTGGCAAATTCATCATGTGACAGATAAAGGGATTTATTTGAATGTTGATTATGGATTAGCAAGTAGAGGACAAATCTTTATTGGTGGATATAAAGTGGATCGCTTAGAAAATGGTGATTATCAGTTTTACTTTAAACGCAAAGATACCTTTTACTTTATCAGCGAAAATGAAGAAAAACGCAGACGATATATGAATGGAGAAACATTGATGAAGCAGCTTACTCTATATAATGGTAAGGTGCCAATTCAAAAGGAACCTGTAATTGAAACGATACATCAACTAGTGGACGCTATTAACTTTCTAGCTAAACATGATATTACGGCGACTCAAACTGGAAACATGGAAAGAAAATTAGAGGAAGCGTTGACTGAAGCAAAATCCAGATTAAAAGAAATCGATCTGCTGATTGAAATGCAAACGGATCAAGGAAAAATTATTTATCAAATTGAGATGACAGATGATGAATTAGAGAAGCAGCAATTGAAAAGTCAACTTGAAGAGAAGGGAATGCAGCTGCTTTCAATTGATAAAATTAATTCCCTAATTGAAGCAACCAAGCAGCAAAGACAATTTTTGTATGATACTTTTAATGAGACGGTAAAAGATTTGGAAAAGTACCATGAATTGAAATATGCAGCAATACAAGGAAAAGAAAATCAAAAAGTAGAAAAAGAGAAAAGTAGAAAATTCTACAAGTAGAAAAGTAGAAGTTTCTACTTTTTTTGAGTAAACAGAATGAATTTTTTAGCTAAGTATGGTACAATAGATACGAAAAGAGGAACTGCTGCTAACAGTCCCTCTGAGAGATAGTCCGTTTAAGACGGTCGCATAATTAATGACAGATAGCCATCCAAACTCTGCGAAAAGTTAGTGGACGGCTATTTTTTATTGTCTTTATTGTTTACTAGCACAATCAACGTTGCAAAAGCAATCATTAAGCTTAGTGCTTCATAAACAGACATCTTGCAATATCCTTTCTTTAGAATGTGAGCAGAGTTTTTTACGCTCATAGGCATCATTCCTTTCAAAAGAGATTTGCAGCCGTCATAACTTTCTATCCCACTGATTATTATACTATAAAAACAGTATAACATGGCTGATAAATCAATGTTTTTTGTTGTAGAAAAGTGATTTTTGAATAACGAAGAAGTCATTAATATAATTGCTTTGTTATTTGATAATAAGGGGTTTGAAGAATGGAAGAAACATTAATCAATACAAAGCAATTAATCGAAAATGACTTTTTAATGAAAATTAAGCAAATTGAAAATCAAAAAGCAAATGAGTTGAGAGCGAGTGGATGGAAATACGTTAAAACGGCTACTCGAACAGTTATTTTCACTTTTGGAGAAATGACTTTTAGTAGACGCTGCTATAAAAAGGACAATGAATATTGTTATCCTGTGGATCAAGTATTAGGACTACTTCCCTATGCTAGATATAGTAAGGAAATATGCTACTTGATAGCTAAATTGGCAACTCAAATGACTTATCGTGCGGTAGCTAGTACAATCGAAGAAACAAAAGGTATCCATATAACAAAAGATACCGTGTTAAAAGTAAGAAAAATGGTGGATGAAATATACGCTGCAAAAGATGAATTCGAATTGTTAAAAGATGAAGAAATTCTCAAAAGAAAAAAAGTGGATAAATTGTATATTGAAGGAGATGGCGTTATAGTTAAAACACCATTAAAAGATGAGAAAAACCGCACTGAATTAGCACATTTTGTTATTCACGAGGGTGTTGAAAAGAAATATAATAGAAATACATTGATAAATAAGCATGAAATTATATCTAGCAGTAATAAAGCAGCAAGGAAATTGGTTTTGGATTATCTATACAATACATATGAATTTGATGAAGATAGCTTGATAATTACTAATTCGGACATGGGAAAAGGTTATACAGCGTATACTTTCAAGGAATTGGTTAAAACTTTTGGTTGTAAACACGAGCATTTTTACGATGTATATCATGTAAACGAGTCGATCAAAAGAATTTTTAATAATTTTCCAACTTTAAAAAATAAAGCTATTGAAGCAATAAAGACGCATAGTCGTAAAAATTTAAAAACAGTTTTTGATACTTTTGAATCTATGATAACGGACGAAAAAATATTACAAAGATTTTGGGATATATCAAAACGGATTCTAACCAATTTTCAGTATACGTTACCAGCATGTAAACGTGGCTTATCACATGAAGGAATAGGTGTGATGGAATCTCAGCACTGTAAAATTACCAATCGAATGAAGCATAGAAAAATGAAATGGTCGATAAAAGGTGCGTCAACTATGGCAAGGATGATTATAGATGTTGGTCAGAACCAACTTGATGATTTGTTTTTTGGCGAATGGAGAGGCGGTTACATTAAAATGCAACTCAAAGGATTTTCAGCTGCAAAATCAAATGTATACACAAGAGGGAAAAAGAATATTAAAGAATCAGCTTATAAGATAGATTATAGTGGGTGGATTAAAATATAAAAAAACATGATAAATCAACGCTTTTCATTGCTTTCCAAGGAAAAATAGGTTATAATTAGAGCATAAGAAAAAGGCAAGGAACTGCATATTCCTCACCTTACAAATTAAGCAAATGCTACTTGCTTAACTCAACTCTAATTATAAAGAAGTTTATGAGGATAAGCAAGAGGCAATCTCCAAATTTTGCACTTTCTTATCCTCTTTTAATTTATTCATCGAAATTCATCATAACTAAAATTCAGACACACACGTACTGCGATTTTTTTCGTGCATGTTGGGGAAAATTGCGTTATAATGAAATTTACTGAAAATAATGCGACCTTCAATCGTAGTAGATTTCAGAATCTATAAAGAAATGATGGTGATTTTTTATGCAAGACAACAGCAAAATTCGTGTTGTTGTAGGTATGAGTGGCGGGGTCGACTCGTCGGTTACTGCCCTTTTATTAAAAGAACAGGGCTATGATGTCATCGGAATCTTCATGAAAAACTGGGATGATACCGATGAAAATGGTGTCTGTACGGCAACAGAAGATTATAAAGATGTTGCGGCAGTCGCTTCACAAATTGGGATTCCCTATTATTCAGTGAATTTTGAAAAAGAATATTGGGACCGCGTTTTTGAATATTTCTTAGCCGAATATCGCGCAGGTCGTACCCCAAATCCTGATGTCATGTGTAACAAGGAAATTAAGTTTAAAGCCTTTTTAGACTATGCCATGCAACTAGGTGCGGATTATGTCGCAACGGGTCATTATGCACAAGTGAAGCGTGATGAAAATGGCGTTGTGCATATGCTAAGAGGAAATGATAATAACAAAGACCAAACTTACTTTTTAAGTCAGTTATCACAAGAACAATTGTCTAAAACCATGTTCCCGCTTGGTCATTTAGATAAAAAAGAAGTGCGTGCCATCGCGGAAAAGGCTGGTTTAGCAACTGCCAAGAAAAAAGATTCAACGGGTGTTTGCTTCATTGGCGAAAAGAACTTTAAACAATTTTTGAGTCAATATTTACCCGCTCAACCTGGGAAAATGATGACTCCTGATGGAATAGAAAAAGGAACACATGATGGCTTAATGTATTATA
>JAEWFE010000123.1 GCA_023389005.1 Bacillota bacterium | reverse complement strand
GGAATTAAGTCATTCATTCGGTTTAAAGAACGTAGATAAGTTGATTTCCCACAGCCTGAAGGACCAATCATCGCAGTGATTTCACCTTTATATATATCTAAATTGATTCCTTTGAGCGCTTCTTTTTCCCCGTAATACAAATGTAAATCGCGAGAAGAAATAATTGTTTCTGCCAAATTTATCTTTCCTTTCTTTATCCGAAATGACCAGATACATAATCTTCTGTTGCTTGAATTTTTGGTCGTGTAAAAATTTTATTGGTTTTATCATACTCAATCACATTGCCCATATAAAAGAAAGCAGTATAATCACTAATTCGAGCAGCTTGTTGCATATTATGGGTCACGATAACGATACTAAATTGATCTTTAAGATGAATTAATGTTTCTTCCACCGTACCTGTTGAAATTGGATCTAGTGCACTGGCTGGTTCATCAAGCAATAAAATATCAGGTTTCATCGCAATCGCACGGGCAATACATAATCGTTGCTGTTGCCCACCAGATAAAGCTAAAGCACTTTTATGTAGATTATCCTTCACTTGATCCCAAAGTGCAGCTTGTTTTAATGAAGTTTCCACAATTTCATCTAACTCTTCTTTATTGGCCATTCCATGACGTTTTAAGGCAAAAGTAATATTTTCATAAATGGACTTACTAAATGGATTCGGTCTTTGAAACACCATCCCGATATGCTTACGTGCTTCATAAACATCCACTTGAGGCGAATTAATATCTACCCCACGATACATGATTTTACCAGTAACCTTCGTATTAGCAATACTGTCATTCATACGATTCAACGAGCGAAGATAAGTCGATTTTCCACAGCCAGACGGTCCAATTAAAGCTGTGATTTTATTTTTTTCAAATTGCATATCAACGCCTTTAATCGCTTCATTTTGCCCATACCACACATGTAAATCTTCTGTATATAAAGCTAAATCTTTTTGACCATCAAAAGTAATTACGTGACGATCATTCAAATTATATTGTTTCATTATTTATCCTTTCTTACGCAGAGGTCAATTTTTTATGCAGTCTCTTACCTAATGCCCGCGCACCAAAGTTAAAAATTAAAACAGCCAAAATTAAGACCGCAGAAGCCCCTGCTGAAACTTGAGCCCCATCAGGCATGGTTCCTTCTGAATTAATTTTCCAAATATGCACCGCTAAAGTTTCTGCTTGTCGAAAAATACTAATCGGACTAGAGACACTTAACGGATTCCAGTTAGTAAAATCTAAAGCTGGCGCCGACTGACCGGCAGTATAAATCAAGGCCGCTGCTTCCCCAAAGATACGTCCAGAGCTTAAAATTAATCCTGTTAAAATACCAGGGGAAGCTTCAGGTAAAACGACATGGATAACCGTTTCCCAGCGTGATAAACCTAATGCTAATCCAGCTTCACGTTGCGTAAAATGAATCGCACGTAAGGACTCTTCAATATTTCGAGTTAATAGCGGTAAATTAAACAAGGTTAAGGCTAAGGCTCCAGAAAGAATAGAAAAGCCATATTGAAATTGAATGACAAAAACTAAGAAACCAAATAAACCAACAACTACTGATGGTAGAGAACTTAGAATTTCAATTGAAGTACGAATCAAATCAGTTAGCCAATTTTTCTTTGCATACTCAGATAGGTAAATTCCCGCACCTAAGGATAATGGAAAACTAATAATCATTGTAATGAATAGTAAATACAATGAGTTAAATAATTGAATACCGATTCCGCCACCTGTTTGATAGGCTTTAGAAGGCGATGTTAAAAAATGCCAAGAAACATGTGGTAAGCCGCGTAATAGAATGTAAAGTAACATGGCAGCCAAGATAAATACAATGATTCCCGAGATAGCATATAACACGCCGGTAGCAATTTTATCGATTTTTTTTGCATTCATCTTACTTTAACACTCCCTTCTTACCAATCATTCGAATAATAATATTAAATACTAAAGACATAGCTAATAAGATTAATGCCAAGGACCATAAAACATTATTTTCAACGGTACCCATAATCGTGTTTCCGATTCCCATTGTAAGAATTGATGTCAAAGTAGCTGCTGGCGTCACTAAGCTTGTTGGCATCAAAGCAGCATTCCCTACAACCATCTGAATCGCAAGTGCCTCACCGAATGCACGGGCCATCCCGAAGACAACAGCTGTCAAAATGCCTGGCACTGCAGAACGTAAGACTACTTTGTAAATCGTTTGAAATCTAGTGGCTCCCAATGCTAACGAAGCCTCACGATAATGTCTCGGAACTGCTTTTAAGGCATCTACAGTCATGGTGGTAACGGTTGGCAAAATCATAACGAACAAAACAAATGTACCCGCTAATATCCCAAAACCAGTTCCACCAAAGACCGAACGCACAGCCGGCACAACCACTGACAAACCAATAAATCCATAGACTACTGATGGAATTCCAACCAATAACTCAATCACTGGTTGTAAAATCTTTTGGCCTTGTTTTGGTGAAACCTCAACCATAAACACTGCTGCACCAATAGCGAATGGTGTAGCGATAATTGCTGAAAGGAAAGTCACTAAAAACGAGCCCAAGATCATTGGCAAGGCTCCAACTTTCGGCTGACCATTTGCCCCTAACTCGCTTGGATTCCATTCTTTTCCAAATAAAAAGTCAAAAACATTCACTTTATCTACAAAGAAAGTGGCAAGCCCTTTACTTGCAACAAAATAAAAGATAGATAGCACAACCAATACGATAATTGCAATACAAATAAAGCTGATAAACTTACCGCGTTGTTCCATTCTTGCCCTTTTAGATTTTTTCATTAATACTTCTTTCATATCTTCCAAGAGGTCATCCCCCATTTCTATTCTATGCTCTCAGTTTAACGATTGAATATCAATTTTCGATAAATCTTATGTTAATTTTAAGCAAAGATTGTAAATTTTTTGTAAAGGCTACTGAATCACATTGCCTTGCCAATCACGCTTCACTTGCATATCACTAATTGCAATATAGCCTAATTT
>JAEWFE010000055.1 GCA_023389005.1 Bacillota bacterium | reverse complement strand
CCACGCCTTCTTTGTCATATTTTGTTGGATTTTTTTGATAATCAGCTAACAATAATTGTTTCATCATTTGGCGTTGGAAATAGTGTTTGACCTCGCGATTGGCCAACTGCTGATGATGAAAGCTACTCGCCAACATCAATAAAATCACACTCAACATAAAAATAAAACTCAAGACAATCATTAAGATGCCGGCCCTAGGTGGTTTTAGGTGGTAGTAATAGTGTCGCATGCTTCTCGTTTCCTTCCTTAAAGTAAACATCGATTTGAATAAACTGTTGGCTTTCTTGAAAGTGGATGGATTTTACTTGTTTTAAGATAGGTTGATTGCCACTATTAATTGAAAGCACAAAGTGATTCGTTGCACTTAACTTTAAGATTGCCTTGGGATAATACCCATTTTCCGCTACTTTACTTTCAAGAACGACTTTTTGCGGTTCGATTTTGACCCATTGAAAATCTTTTAATTGATGTTCTAGTTGAATCATGGAAAGTTGAAAGTCTTGGGTTTGCTGAAAGTGTAAGTAGTTATCAATTTTTCGCATCCCAAAAAGTAACTGATTCATCCCTAAAAGCGTCAGACCAATCAAAAATAGCGCCCACAAACATTCAAAAAGGGTGAAGGCTCGTTGTTTATTCAATGGCTATCACCTGTGTTTTTCCTTGATCCTCATACTGAAAATCCACTTTTTGATATTGCTGATGATAGACTTGCACATACAGTTGCTCATAAGCCGCGCGCATATTTTCTAAGGATTGTTCTTCTCTTTTTAATTTTTGAATATAAGAGACCGCACTGCCCCATAGTAATAAGGCACAACTCGCAAATAAAAAGAGACTAAATAAACTTTCAATAAAAATATAGGCAGGCTGATTAAAGCGGGATAATTTGCTTTTCATAGCGACCACTTCCAAAATAAAATGAATAAATAACCTTGCACCGTGCATGATCATCTGCAAATACGACTTTGCTAGCTGGAGCATAATTGCCGGTCTTACTACTAAAACGCAGGTAACGAGCAGAGGAAATACAGTGAATTCCCTCTGGATAGCGATAAACAAGAGCGGAAAACTTAGGATGCTCCATGCGAATCCCTCTCGCATTAATAATCATTTCTGAAGGCGCATCGGTGGTAATGGCCCGAGCAATGGTTAGGTAAAAGCTAGATTCAAATTGACGAAAAAAACAAGCACGCTCAAGTTGTTGTTGCATCTTTTGGTAACCATGCACACTTAAACTCGCTATTGAAGTCAAAATCCACAATACCAATAGACACTCTATCAAAGTAAAAGACATGATTCGACACTTAGTTTGCTGGGGTGGTCGTATATTCATCTTTCACTTCATCTTTATGCTTTTGATAGATTTTTGCACGATTTTCACCGACTAATTCGACAATTTTACCCTCATTTGGTTCTTCGCCATTTTCTGCTTTATATAATTCAATTTCCTGTTGAACAACCTTAGCAATGGCAATATCTGATTTTTTCTGCGCATCATTGCCTTTTTTAGTTAAATTCGGCACAAAAATCATCATTAACATGCCAATAATAAATAGTACGATAATCATCTCAATTAAAGTAAAAGCTTTGAATTTTTTTCTTTTCATTCTCTTTTCCTCCATTAACTAAATTGGCCGATTTGACTGTAAACCGGCATTAAAATTGATAAATACATTCCCAACACTAAAATTGCAACAAAAAAGAAGACAACTGGTTGAATCCACTGCATCCCTTGCTGTAATTTTTGTTGGAAGGTTTCTAAACTCAAGCGACTATAAATCGTTAATTCTTTGCCTAAATCACCGGTCATCTCCCCTTGAAACAAAATTTGGGTAAACTCAGGTGTAAAAAATGCTTCATCGGCTAAGGCTTGTTGTAAAGTGAGTCCAACTGAAAGCTTCTTAGCGACATCGCGTGATAATTCATGCATAAAGGAGTGCTGTTCCAACTGTTGCATACATAAGATGATTTGTCTGAGTTCTAAGCCCTGTTGTAATAGTAAGCCCCACTCAGATGCAAAAAAGCTCGTATAATACAGCTGAATCAACGCCTTGATACCCGGAATTCGGCAATAATATTGGACTTTTTGTAATACAGGCAAGCGACGCCATAAACTTTTTTGCAAGATATAACCCAAAACACTTATCCCACAAACACCTACTAAAATATTCGGCGCATACCATAACAGGAAAATCATCCCCTGTTTTTTGCTGACCATGCCCGTCTCAATAAACTGAGGTAATAAGATAAAACGCATCAGCAATAACATTCCTACCAAAAATGCCAATAATAATACAGGATAAAATAAGATTTGCTGTATTTTTTGAAGACGTTCTTGGCGTAGTTTTAATTGCTGATAAATACTAGCTAAAGTGAGTGGTAAATTACCATGAATTTGCGCCAATTGAATCTGGGCGATAATCTGTGGACTGAAGTGAAGCGTGCGAAAAATTTCTTCTAATTCAGTGCCTGTACAAAGCATTTTTTCGATTTGGGCTAAATACTGCGGCGATAATTGTTTTCCTCGTTGAATTAATTGAAAACTACTTTGCATCGAAAATCCACTGTTTAAATAAATAGAAAGCAAGTAAACGAGTTGCTTTTGGGCTTTTTTATCTTTTTTGACCTTCATCATAATACCTCTGATACTGCTTAAGACTGTCACTAAAAGGTAAATAAATAGCTGGTTCACTGTAAAATTCATAACCAAAAACCACTTCTGCTTGGCCATTGGGATCATTTAACATCCGCTGATAAATAACCCCCATCAAACAATTATCTAACTCACTTGTTTCGCCGATTAAATCAATGAGCCGACTTTTCGTTTCACGGACGCCTTTAGCATGAACAGTCGCAAATACTTTGTGTCCAGTTAAGGCGGCTCGAATCGCTGCTTTGGCGGTACGTTCATCACGAATCTCGCCAATGATTAAAATATCCGGACGATGACGCAAAGATAACTTAATTAATTGATCATAGGTTTGATTAATTTTATCGTTGGTCTGTAACTGCAAAAAGCTCGGTTCCTCAATTTCTACCGGGTCTTCAATCGTAATCACTTGCCCTTTGATTTGTTTGGCAAGCTGATACATTAAAGTCGTTTTGCCCGAACCCGTCGGACCACTGAAAAGATATAACCCTGCTGCTTTGGTTCGTTTGACAATCGTTTCAAACTGTTCATAGCTAAAATAATGCAAATGATCGACGGATAAATTGTACAAAAAGCGAATGACCATACTTTCATTGCCACGATAATCCCCCACTGTGGAAAGGCGCAATCTTTGCACCTCATCATGTAATGGATAACTGATAGCTCCTAGTTGGGCGCGGCGATGTTCTCCTACATCCATTTCCCCCAAGTATTTAAAACGCGTTATTAATTGTTGGGCGATTTGGGGACTGACTTCTTTAAATGAAGCAATTTCTTGATTTTTTCTGAATTGAATTACCCCTTTATCCTCACGTAAGTACAAATACATATCCTGCATCTGCTCTTTAACACCAAATTCGATCATCTCATCAGAAAAATCTTCAATTAGCATAATTCTCACTTCCTTTCCCTTAACTTGAAAGAATGAATAGAGGCCTCTACTTATTAAATTCGCAAAAAAGTTCAAAATGCGTTTTACAAATAAAAAAAATCCTTAAACATTCGACCAATTTCGGCCAAATGCTTAAGGATAATAATCATTTGCTTAAATTTGTTCTAAGGCTTGCGTTAAATCTTCAATTAAGTCTTCTACATTTTCGATACCCACGGAGATACGAATGGTTTCTGGTTGGATACCTGCTGCTTTCAAGTCTTCTTCATTTAATTGGGAGTGGGTAGTAGAAGCTGGGTGGATAATTAATGATTTTGCATCGCCCACATTTGCTAATAATGAGAAGATTTTCGTTGAACCACATAGTTTTTGACTGGCTTCTTTACCGGCTTTTAGTCCAAATGAAAAGACTGAGCTCGTACCTTTAGGGAAATATTTTTGTGCCAAATCATAATATGGGCTACTCTTTAAGGTTGGATAATGAACCCAAGCAACTTTTGGATGATTTTCTAAAAACTCAGCGATTCGTTGCGCATTTTCGACATGACGTTCCATTCTTAGTGATAACGTTTCGATACCTAGTAGTAAAGTCCAAGCATTAAATGGTGAAATCGCTGCGCCAAAGTCACGTAATAAAATCGTTCTAGCACGGGTAATATAAGCGGCATTTCCGGCTGCTTGCGTCCAAGAAACACCATGGTAACTAGGATCTGGATCGACTAATTTCGCAAATTTGCCATTCGTCCAGTCAAAGTTTCCAGAATCAACGATCGCCCCACCTAAGGAAACGCCATGACCGCCAATATATTTAGTAGTGGAGTAAACGGTAATATCTGCGCCATATTCAAATGGTCTAAATAGATAAGGTGTTGCAAAAGTATTATCCACAATTAATGGAATCCCTGCTTCATGCGCAATTTGACTTAACGCTTCCACATCTAACACATTGATATCTGGATTACCAAGTGATTCGATAAATAAAGCTTTGGTATTTTCTTGAATGGCAGCTTTCACTTCATCAAGATTTTCAGCATTGACAAAAGTAGTAGTAATGCCAAATTCAGGTAAGGTATTGACAAATAAGTTATAGGTCCCACCATAAAGGGTACTTGCTGATACGACATGATCGCCACTACTAGCAATGTTTTGAATCGCATAGCTAATTGCACTTGAGCCTGATGCTGTGGCTAATGCGCCCACACCACCTTCTAATAAAGCAAGTCGTTCTTCTAAAATACTAGTCGTTGGGTTCGTAATTCGCGTATAAATATTTCCGCCTTCTTCTAAAGCAAAGCGTGCCGCGGCTTGTTCAGCATTTTCAAATACATAAGAAGTTGTTTGATAAATCGGTACGGCACGACTTCCTGTTTCTTTATCGACGGTATGTCCTCCGTGTAATTGAATGGTTTCGAAGCGTTGTGTCATGAAAATCCCTCCAAAAATGTAAATTTACTAAAAAATATTAGAATTTGATTAAATCATAGCACAACGATTCAAAATGTCAACGCAATATCTAGTATCTATAGTTTTTTTCTATCACGACAAGCTTGGATAAATTTCTGTGCCAATTGTTTACTTACGGTTGATTGATACATATGCTCCGGATGCCACTGAACAGCCCAAACGAAAAGATAATCCGGATGATAAACGGCTTCTATTAGGGCATCTGTTGCCTGAGCCATCGCGACTAAATCAGGTGCTAAGTCTTTAATCGCTTGATGATGGCGGCTATTGACACTTAATTCTCCTGTTTGTAACAACTCATATAAAGGCGTATCAGCATAAAGGGTCACTTGATGGATGCCTTGATCATATGGTTTTGGCATACTATGCACCAAATCAGTTGCAAATTGCGTTGGAATATCTTGATACAACGAGCCGCCAAAATACACATTTAAAATTTGTAAGCCGCGGCAAATCCCGAAAATAGGTTTGTCTGTTTGTAAAAATAACTTTATTAGCGAAATTTCCATCTTGTCGCGTAGTTCACATAACACTTGGCATTCGGGACGTTTTTCTTCCCCATAAAGTGTGGGATTGACATCATGGCCACCGGTTAAAAGTAAGCCATCTAACTGCTCACATAATTGATTGAGGGTTGCTTCATCCGCAGTCAAAGATAAAACGACTGGAATCCCGCCTGCTTGCTCAATTAATTTTTGATACTCGGGTAACATCCATATACTTTCTAACTTTTCATCATATAAAGGAATTAGTCCAATTAAAGGGCGTATTACAATCACATCCTGTAAAATTTTGCCTTCATTCTACTCTATTCTCTTTACTTTGTCTATGGCTATGGTTAATGAGCAACCATCTCTTGGGCAATTTCATGCGCTGATAGTTGGCTTGGGTAATAAGTCGGCCAGTTTTCTAATTCATTTAGTAAGGCTTCCTGAGACTCATTGCCAAAATATAGATGGAAATGTCCAGCTTTTTGTGGTGAAATAGCATGATCACTGAATTGTAAATATTTAAAGGCTTTTGTTTGTAAATCTTTGGCCTCAAAAAGATATCTAACTCCGCGATTTCCCGCTTGGTAATTTAAAACTTTATAGCCTACATAGCGATAGTCACTGCTTTGTTTACTGCCATCATCAAACGTAAAGGTGAAAGTATCTCCTTGAATCTCGATTTGTTTGACATTCGTACGATAACCTTTTTCGTAATAGCTACGA
>JAEWFE010000052.1 GCA_023389005.1 Bacillota bacterium | reverse complement strand
CAAGATGCCATTGAAAACTTTTTGAAAAATTAACTGAATTTCATTTTATTTACAACTTATTTATGCTATAGTTAATGTAATATGACTAATACATTGAAATGAGGATTTATAATTCTATGAAATTAGCAATTGTTACGGATAGTACGGCTTTTATACCAACAGCTATTAGTAATCATCCGGATCTATATATATTACCAATCCCTGTTATTTTAGATGGCAAGATATATAATGAAGGCATTGATATCCATGCAGATGAATATTATGATTTGCTTAAGGCCTCTAAAGAATTCCCAACTACTTCTCAACCAGCTTTAGGTGAAGTGGTTAGTTTATATGAGAAATTAGCAAAAGAAGGTTACACTGATATTATTAGTATCCATTTATCAGGCGGGATTTCTGGTTTTGTCAATACCTTATTTGCTTTACAAGGAACGATTGAGGGAATCAATATCCATCCATTTGATTCAAAAATTACTAGCATGCCAATGGGTAATATGGTTCAAAAAGCGCTTGAAATGAAAGATGCGGGCAAATCTATTGAAGAAATTTTGGATTATTTAGATTATATTCGCTCAAATACCCGCGCCTTTTTAATTGTCGATGATTTGAACAATTTAGTACGTGGTGGCCGTTTAACAAATGGGGCTGCGATTATTGGCGGTTTATTGAAGATTAAGCCGATTTTAACTTTTGAAGATGGTAAAATTGTCTTGCATGAAAAGATTCGTTCAAGTAAGAAAGCATTTGCCAAGGCAGAGGAGCTTGTATTTGAAAGTGCGCAACAATGTCCAGGGAAGGTAAAATATTATGTGATTCATGCCAATAATTTGGAAGTTGCTGAAGAGGAAAAGGCGAAGTTAGAAGCACAATTTCCTGATATTCAAGTAGAAATTGGTTACTTCGGTCCTGTAATTGGTACCCATTTAGGCGAAAAAGCAATCGGGTTAGCTTTTAGTGCTGAATAAAATTTTAGGATATATTTGTTGAAAAGAGAGAGGGTCTACTCGGGCTTTCTCTTTTTTAATACAATAATTTTATAGATTTTCTTTGAACTTAGAATCTATAAAGTAAAAGTAAATTGAATTGATGCTAATTGATGCTTTTGAACAAATAAGGAGGTTTTTACGATACATATCGGAATTGTAAGTTTATCTAGTGGCTTAGTTGGGGAAAGCTTTGTAAAACATCAAGTAGAAATTGGTAAAAAAAGATTAAATTCGTTAGGCGTTACTTTTGAATTTTTACCTAATGCACAAAAAGGTATTTCATTTATCAAGGAACATCCCGAATGTAGAGCGGCCGATTTGATGACGGCGTTTAGTGACGAATCAATAGATATCATCTTATGCGCAATTGGCGGCGACGATACATACAGATTGTTACCCTATTTGTTTGATAATAATAAGTTAGAAAATGTAGTAAAACAAAAAATATTTTTAGGTTTCTCAGATACAACAGTTAATCATTTTATGCTTAACAAACTCGGTATCAACACATTTTATGGACAAGCATTTTTGCCTGATATTTGTGAGCTCTCAGATGAAATGTTACCTTATACTAAAAAATACCTTGAAGAATTACTCTCAACAGGAAAAATTGCACAAATACGATCTAGTGACGTATGGTATGAAGAAAGAATCGATTTTAGCGAAAAGGCTATCGGAACAAAATTAATAAAGCATCATAATATCGGATTTGAACGATTGCGTGGTAAATCGGTATTTAAAGGTAAAATCTTAGGTGGGTGTTTAGAATCAATTTATGAAATGATTGATACTTCAAGTGATTCTGAGATAGTAAAACTTTGTAATAAGTACCATATATTTCCAGAACTAGCAGACTGGCATAATAAAATTTTATTGCTAGAAACAAGTGAAGAAAAGCCAAAACCGGAATTATTCAAAAAAATGATTTGCACTTTAAAAGAATTTGGAATCTTTGATGTCGTTTCAGGTGTACTCGTTGGAAAACCGCAAAATGAAACCTATTATCAGGAATATAAAACAATAATATTAGAGGAAATTACCACACCAAATCTACCTATTGTATATAACTTAAATATTGGTCATGCTATGCCAAGGTGTATTATCCCATTTGGAGTGAATGCGGTCGTGAATACAGACGAACAAGTAATCCATTTTGATTATTCTAGCATGTAATATGACCAGCAATGTAGGTTGTGTTTACAAAAAATAGATAAGAGGGACTAATATATAAATTTTGGAATAAATACAAGTAAAACAGCTATCTAATTCCTTATACTTGGTGTAGATAGCTGTTTTTATTATCTTTTTACTTTTATTGTCCATTGTCGATAGTAATGTTTGATAGAAAACATTGGGTGACGGTATAACATTCGTGGGCCAGCATAGCGCATGATGACTTTCATTTGTTGACGGTACTTTTTCTGATAACAGTGAACCGGGCATTTTTTACACGTTGTTTTCTTTTCTCCAAAACGACAATAGGCAAGTCGGTCTAAAGCATAATTGAGCATTTCGTCTTTACCAATTTCATCGTGTGAATGTTTTTGATAGTAAAGTTGAATCATTATTGAAATTAATTCACTCTCTTCAGTAATTACAGGTCCAGTGTTTCTTTGTTTCACGATTTTCACCTCTCTAATAAAGTTCAATTCCTAACACACCAATAAATAGAAATATAATGCCATTCACTTGGATAAATTTGATTGGTTTTTTGATTGCACCCAGTAAGCCAAATTGATCGATGACTAAGCTAGAAATAATTTGTCCTACTAATGAAAGAGTGACCACCGCTCCAGTGCCAATTAATGGTGCTAAATACGCATTACAAAAGACATAGCTTGCTCCGAAAAAGCCGGCAAGATAAACATATTTTGGTGCCTGTTTAAGGATGCTTAATTGTAATTTTCGATAAGATTTTTCAGATAATACAACAACTAAAACTAAAAATGTACCAATCGAAAATGAAATAAAAGCTGAGTGGATAGATGAGTGCAGTTGTTTACCTAAAAAGCCATTAATAGCAACTTGTGTGGACATTAACATACCAGCTATAATACCTGTTAGTTGCCAGAGAAATTTGGAAGGCGCAGGTTCTTTCGCCTCTTTCATCAATTGACGTTTTTGTTGCAAGTAACTTGGTAAAAATACAATTAAAAGTACGCCCACAATTAGTGAAATAAGTCCTAAAAAGCGAATGAATGATAATGGACGTAGTAAGGTATGAAATAAGCCAAAATGATCAATAAGAATTGACATC
>JAEWFE010000011.1 GCA_023389005.1 Bacillota bacterium | reverse complement strand
AAGCCATTTTACAGAATTAGTCAAGGGCGATTCGTCAAAAATGCCTCAACGAATTAAATGACAAACATAAAAATTGTTTACTCGTTCAATAATATTTGTTTTTCATAGAACTTTTTGAATTTCCTTTTGCTGAATAAAAAGCCAATCCCGCATAAACATCTTCGTCTTTGGCAAATTGTGGATCTAAATTTGGTAAAGTTGATCCAAATGACTCCATCGCATCGGTCATTTTAGGTAAATCTAAAGAAGTAATCCGCTTTGTTTCATCTAAACCTACTAAAGCCACATCAATTCCTAAAGGTACTACCTCTTCTTTTAGGGCTTTAAGTGAATCCATCGGTAAGAGTTGTTTATGAATTTGCTTATTATCTTTAAAGGCCGCCGCACCATTACATAAAATATAGTTTTCAAAATCAAGTGCATCAATCACTGGTTTGGCCAATACGCGTGAACGACCCGTCGCCAATGTCACATAATGTCCTTGGGCTCGCAAACTTTCAATCGCCATCCGTGTACTAGGCAACACTTGTAAATTCTTATCTAATATTGTCCCATCAATATCAAATGCAATTAATTTTCGGTTCATCTTCACACTATCCCCCAACTTTTATGTATGCGTCTACTTTACTAAAATTTTCGCATTCTGGCAAATCTCAACCTCTGCACAAAGATTAAAATCGCTCCCCTACATCAAAAAAATCCCGCTACTTACCTTTAAAAATAAGTAACGGGAAAATGATTAATCCACATATTTTGATTTTGAGCTGTTTAACCAAGCATAGACTAAACCAATTACCAAGCCACCACCGATATAGTTACCGATGAAAGCAAAAACTAGATTGTGAACGATGTGTGCCACGTCCATACCAGGAATATTCCCACCTGAAGCAAAGAATGCTAATGAAAAAGCAGGGAAGTTGGCAATCACGTGTTCATAACCTAAGAACGCAAAGATAAAGATAATAAAGATAATGGCTGGAACTTTACCCGCATCATCTTTCATCCGTAAACTAACAATTACCGAAGTATTTACGACGATATTGGCAAACATCGCTTCTGCTAAAATTTGAATAGTTGGTTTTGCTAATTTGGCCGCCACTCCTGCATACATATAGTTATCAGGTGCCAAATTTTGATAGGGGCCAGTTAGTGACACGAAATAGGCAAAAATAATCCCACCTACTAAGTTAAAAAAGATACAAGTAAATAATAATTTCAAAGCCTTAGCAACGGTCATTTTTTTACGATATACCCCTACTGTTGCATATAACATATTAGAAGTACCTAGTTCAGCATTCATATACAATATCATAACCAGTGACCAACTAAACATGAAAGCAAATAAAAATTTTCCTAAACCATGTACTAATTCGTCACCTTTAATCGCAACGGCAAACGCAATTGCTGTTCCTAATGTCAAGAATAAACACGCCAACATCGCGCGTACTGCATAGCGTAGATAGCTACTTTCAATTAGGTCTAGTTTCTTTTCAATGGAAGAATCAATCTTCTCAAATAATGGTGATACTGGATTCATTGTCTCTCTCCTTCAATTTTCATGTGACGCCTTCTATCAACATCATTCTTATTCTAATGATGCAACTATCATTTGTAAAGGACATTTAATGAAAAAGTTCACGTTTTTTCAGAAATATTTTCACTATCTATTTTTTGTCTTACTTTATAGTAGGATGACTTTTAGCTTTCTTTTTAATCGCAAACATGCAATTTCAGTTGACAAGCACTTGTCCAATCGGCTATAATGTGCTTTGTGTAAAATAATGCAGCAGAAAGATAATAGACCATCCCTAGTTTATCGCTTAGAGTTAAGTTCAATTGAGTAACCGCGGCTGCAAAGGTGAAGATTGAAGAATAAACTACATGAACTATGAATTTTTCAAACGGATTATTTTACTCCAACGATATACTATATTTCATACATTGGAGGAATTTTTAAATGTCTCGTTACACAGGACCATCATGGAAAATCTCACGCCGTTTAGGTATCTCATTATCAGGTACAGGTAAAGAATTAGCACGTCGCCCATACGCACCAGGTCAACATGGACCATCAAGCCGTGGCGCTCGTTCTGAATACGGTCAACAAATGGCTGAAAAACAAAAATTACGTCACATGTACGGAATGAATGAACGTCAATTCCGTAACTTATTCGTGAAAGCTAGCAAAATCCGCGAAGGTAAACACGGGGTTAACTTCATGATCTTACTAGAACAACGCTTAGATAACGTTGTTTACCGTTTAGGTCTTGCAACTACTCGTCGTCAAGCACGTCAATTAGTTAACCATGGTCATATCTTAGTAGATGGCAAACGCGTTGATATCCCTTCATACCATGTTGAAGTTGGTCAAGTTATCAGCGTTCGTGAAAAATCTCAAAACGTATCAGTAATTAAAGATGCTGTTGAAGCTACTGTTGGACGTCCAGCATTTGTAAGCTTTGACGAAGAAAAATTAGCTGGTTCATTAACTCGTTTACCAGAACGTGACGAATTAAACCCAGAAATCGACGAATCACTAGTTGTCGAATTCTACAACAAAAAACTTTAAGATTTTCTATCAAGTTTACAAAAAGTCATTCAGTTTTTACTGGATGGCTTTTTTGTTTGAAAAAATAAAAATAGACAAACAAATCTCATGCAAAGATTCATTTGTCTATTTCCTTATCTTTCGTCTAAATCTACATATTCGATATCTTCCGTTACTTCCATATAAGCAGGACGGATAATCTTTTGTGTATTCACTAGCTCTTCAATTCGATGCGCTGACCAACCGACAATTCGCGCAATCGCAAAAATCGGCGTATAAAGTTCCTGCGGCAATCCAAGCATATCGTATACAAATCCACTAAAAAAGTCGATATTCGCACTGACTCCTTTATAAATTTTACGTTTTTGGGCAATCACTTCTGGCGCAATCCGTTCCACCATGGAATAAAGCTCAAACTCCTTTGATGCTGCACCCCCTTTTTCTTCGGCTAACTTTGATACATAGCGTTTAAAAATCGACGCCCGAGGATCATTATTTGAATAAATCGCATGCCCCATCCCATAAATCAAACCCTTATGATCAAAAGCTTGTTTATTCAAGACGGCTGTTAAATAGTTACGAACATCTTCTTCGGTATAATCTTTGGGTAAATGTTCTTTCATATCGGCCATCATCTGCGTGACCTTGATATTGGCACCCCCATGTTTTGGCCCCTTTAATGAACCTAAAGCTGCCGCAATCGTTGAGTACGTATCAGTCCCACTCGAGGTAACTACCCGCGTTGTAAAAGTAGAATTATTCCCACCCCCGTGTTCCATATGCAAGACCAGCGCCATATCTAAAGTTTGCGCTTCTTGCTTAGTATATTTTTGATCAGGACGTAACATTTTCAAAATGACTTCCGCTGTACTCAAATCACCTTTTGGATTATGAATATACATACTTTCCCCTTGGTCATAGTGATTGTACGCATGATAAGCATAAATCGCAATCATCGGAAAAACACTAATCAACATCAAGGATTGATCTAAGACATTTTCAATTGAGATATCATCCGCCTTTTCATCATAACTAGCCAAAGTTAAAATACTACGCGCCAAGGAATTCATAATATTAGCAGATGGAGCTTTCATGATGACATCCCGGACAAAATTTGTAGGCAACGTTCGTCTGGCATTCAATTCTGCTTTAAACTGCTTCAACTCCGATGCGCTTGGAAGGTTACCAAAAAGCAATAAATATGCAACTTCTTCAAATCCATACCGATTCTGTAAAACAAAACCTTCTACCAGTTCATTGATATCTATTCCTCGATAACGCAACTCACCGCATTCAGAAACCACTTCTCCGTTGACTTTCTTATCCGGATAAATTGTAGAAATCGTCGTTAAGCCTGCTAAGACACCTTTCCCATTTTCGTCACGCAAGCCTCTTTTTACTTGGTATTTTGTATAAAGTTGCATTTCTATCTTATCATTTTCCTGACATAACAATGATAGCTTCTTCACATATTCTTCTTTATTTTTGGCATTTGTCATCACTAAACCCCTTCTTTCTTCGTAATATTCGGGTAATTCCATTTGAATATCATTATAACACGATAATGAGAAAATGAAATAATTTTAATAAAAAAGTTTACAAAGTTTTCTGAAAATCGTATAATTATGCTAGTTATAACGTATTTTTATCACAGAAAGGACGAGTGCTATGACCTTTAAAAGCCAATTAATCGTAAATCAACAACCTTTCCATTATATTGACTTAGTTAAAATTGCCGAACATTATCAAGAAAATATCCACAAACTTCCATATGCTATACGTATCTTATTAGAAAGTGTCGCACGCCATCAAAACGAAGAAATCACCGAAGAAGCGTTAAAATATTTGATTCACTATGATGCGAAAAATCCTACAGGGGTGATTCCTTTTAAAGTAGAGCGAGTCGTTTTGCAAGATTTTACTGGTGTACCTGCAGTTGTCGACCTTGCAGCAATGCGTGATGCGATGGTCAAATTAGGCGGTTCAGCCAAAGAAATCAACCCCGAAATCCCGGTTACCCTAGTTGTCGACCACTCTGTTCAAGTCGATGCTTTTGGTAATCCGCAAGCCATCACCTTAAATACTGAGCGCGAATTTGAACGCAATATGGAACGTTATCAATTTTTAAAATGGGCGCAAGGATCTTTTGAAAACTTTGATGTCGTCCCTCCTGAAACTGGGATTATTCATCAGGTCAATATTGAATCACTATCCCCTGTTGTCATCGAAAAAGAAGGTCTTCTATTCCCAGATACCCTGCAAGGAACCGACTCACATACCACGATGATTAATGGTTTAGGTGTGCTCGGCTGGGGTGTCGGCGGGATTGAAGCTGAGGCCGCTATATTAGGAGAAGCTTCTTATTTCCCTACGCCTGAAGTTATTGGCGTTCGTTTTACCGGTCAACTCGCGACGGGCACAACCGCTACTGACCTAGCCCTTTTTGTCACTGAAACTTTACGTAATGAAAAAGTCGTTGGGAAATTTGTCGAATATTTCGGTCCAAGCTACCATCAATTAAGTCTTGCTGACCGTGCCACTTTAGCAAATATGGCACCTGAATACGGAGCAACTTGCGGATATTGTCCTATCGATCAAGAAACGTTAGACTATTTAGCTTTAACCGGCAGAACGCCTGAATTGATTGCTCAAGTAGAAGCCTATGCCAAAGCCAACCAACTATTCTATAATGAAGAGCAAGAAGCGACTTATACCAAGGTTATCGAAATTGATTTAAGTCAAATCGAACCTTCTCTTGCTGGGCCAAAACGTCCACAAGATCGTATCAGCCTATCCCAAGTCGCCCAAAATTTCACTCAATCTGTCACTGCGCCAAGTGGTCCTAAAGGCTTTGGTTTACCTGAAACAGAATTAACCAAACAAACCACGATTCATTGGCAAGATGGAACGACGGATACCTTAAAGACCGGTGATTTATTACTAGCGGCGATTACTAGCTGTACCAACACAAGTAATCCATCCGTTTTAATGACTGCTGGACTCTTAGCTAAAAAAGCTGTTGAAAAAGGATTAACTGTCCCTAAATATGTCAAAACTTCTCTCGCACCTGGCTCTAAAGTAGTAACAAGCTATCTAAAGGAAAGTGGTTTACTTCCCTATTTTGAACAATTAGGATTCTATCTCGTAGGCTATGGATGCACTACTTGTATCGGAAATTCTGGTCCATTAGATGAAGAAGTTACCCAAGCAGTGACCGATAGCCAACTTCTCGCAAGTGCCGTACTTTCTGGTAACCGCAACTTTGAAGGGCGGATTCATCCATTAATTAAAGCCAACTATCTCGCTTCTCCACCATTAGTTGTCGCTTATGCTATTTGTGGAACGGTGCGCAAGGATTTAACTAAAGAAAGCCTAGGTACAGATAAAGAAGGCAAGCCAGTCTACTTAAAAGACATTTGGCCAAGTAGCGAAGAAGTCGAAAGCTATATTCAAAAATACGTCTCAAAAGAAGCCTTTAAAGCGGCCTATGCACATTTATTTGATGCCAATGAACGTTGGAATGAAATCCAAACGACAAGCAGTGATTGTTATGCCTGGGATGAAAATTCAACCTACATCGCCAATCCACCATTCTTTGAAGATTTAAGTGCTGATTTACCTAGTCTTGCTGCTTTAGAAAATCTCAGAGTATTAGCCAAATTAGGCGATTCTGTCACAACCGACCATATTTCGCCAGCCGGGAGCATCGGTTTAGATTCAACAGCTGGAAAATATTTAAGTAGCCGAAATGTACCATACCGCGATTTTAACTCCTTTGGTTCAAGACGTGGTCACCATGAAGTGATGATGCGCGGAACTTTGGCCAATATTCGCTTGCAAAACCAACTTGTACCAGAAATTAGCGGTGGTTTCACACGTTTCTTACCTACTAATGAAGTGATGAGTATGTATGATGCGGCGATGAACTACCAAAAGCAAAACATTGGAACGATTATCTTAGCGGGGAAAGATTACGGCATGGGTTCTTCACGTGACTGGGCTGCCAAAGGAACGCAATTACTTGGAGTGAAGGCGGTCATTGCTGAAAGTTTTGAACGAATTCATCGCTCTAACCTTGTAATGATGGGCTTAATCCCACTTGAATACACCAATCAAGAAACCGCTCAAAGTCTTGGCTTAACCGGTGAAGAAGTCTTTTGTATTGATTTCCCTGAAAAGCCACAAATCAATCAAACTATTACTGTGACTGCACAAAATAAAGACGGAAAAAACATTACCTTTACCACAAAATTGCGGTTTGATTCTCCAGCTGATTTGCGATACTACCAAAACGGCGGTATCTTACCAATGATTATTAGAAAACAAGCAACGAAATAAGAAAAGAGGTCAGAAGATGAGTTATTTATCAATCAAAGACGGACAACTACAAGTACCCAAGCAATTAACTGTCCCTTTTATTCAAGGAGATGGCATCGGTCCAGAAATTTGGCAAGCTTCCAAAAAAGTCATTGATACTGCCATTTATAAAGCCTATCACGGACAAAAAACCATTCAGTGGCAAGAAATTTATGCTGGACAAACGGCTTTTGAAAAATTTGGCACCTATCTTCCTGATGAAAC
>JAEWFE010000322.1 GCA_023389005.1 Bacillota bacterium | reverse complement strand
ACCTTTGTACGCTGTTCAATTGGATAAAGGTCCGCCAACAAAGTCAATGAAACCGGCATTAATGCACCAGCACCCATTCCTTGTAAAGCCCGCGCTAAAATCAACGTATGCATATTAAAGCTCATGCCACAGAGTGCTGAACCGATAATAAAAAGCAAAGTTCCCACCATGAAAACAGGTTTGCGGCCAATTTTATCCGTTAGTTTTCCATAAATTGGGGTTAACATCGCACTGGTTAATAGATAAATCGAAAAGACCCAGTTCATTAACTCAATCCCGTGTAACGAACCGACAATGGTAGGCATCGCAGTCGTCACAATGGTCCCTTCTACCGCCGTCATGAAAGTCGCCACAAAAATAGCCACTGTCACTAGGCCCACATTTGTTTTTCGCAAAATCATAACTCCCTTCTCAAAAAAATCAACATTCCTAGCATAGCAAAAATTAGCGCAAAAATATAGTACAACGACCTTTTTCTAAAAAGATTAGTCGCTGTACTAAAACAAATTATCATTGTAAAACTCTTAGCTTCGTCGCTTGTTCAAATGCATAGCCAATTTGCAGTAAGGTAGCATCTTCCTCTTTAAAGCCGATAAAAGTCGCGCCCTGAGGTTCACCATCCACTTGGCCAAACGGAATCGTCAACTCAGGATATCCCGCCACTGCTGGCAATAAAACTTTTTCGTAATTAAAGGATACAAAGGCGGTTAGTTGATATTGTGTACGCAAATCATTTAAGCGTTGTTGGGCTAATTGAATTTGGTTGGCTACAAAAGTCGTATCTGGCGTGGTATATGTCGCGGATTCCTCTATTAACCGTTGACCATAGCGTGCTCGTCTTGGTAAATCCTGTTTATTATATTCAATCAATGCCGCTAAAGATTGAATAGGATAATGATAAGTTGTCGTAAAGGCTGAAAAATCGCGTGCCAACTCCTGATTGATAATCTGCAAGTTATCGATATCCTGCTCATCAAAAGCCACATCCACAACTGTCACCCCTAAATCTTGCAGCGTTTGTTTGAGCTTTTCTTGTAATGGATGATCACTTGCCACTAAGCCAATACGCTGATTCTTCAAAGTAAACGAAGATAAAGTCTCAAGATTAACCTTCTTGCCTTTGGTACAAGCAGTATGTACTAAAATGGCATCAATCATTTTTCTGCTTAACGGTCCGACGACATCTAAACTACTTGAAAGCGGAAAAACTCCTGTCTCATCAAAAAGTTGTTTCGAAGGCTTATATCCGACCAATGATTGTAAAGCAGCTGGTGCCGTAATCGAGCCCGTCGTTTCACTACCAATGGATACCACACCGATATTATTAGCAATGCTAGATCCCGAACCAGAGCTTGATCCTAATGGCGAAAGTACAAGCGGCCCATAAGGATTTAACGTTTGACCATGTTTACTGCTATATCCACTTGGCATGGTTAGATCCATAAAATTCGCCAACTCAGATAAATTGGTTTTGCCTAGGACCAACGCACCTTTAGCTTTTAATTGCTTCACTACTCCAGCATCTTCTGTTGGAATGAAATCTTTAAAGGCAAAAGTTCCCGCGCTCGTAGCCAAATCTTTGGTTAAAATATTTTCCTTAAAGGTGATTGGCATACCAAATAATGGGTATTTATTGTAGTCTATCGTTGCCTTTTGTTCATCACATTTACGAGCCTGTTCGATAGCTTGCGGATGAATTTCAGAAATTGCATTCAATCCACCTACTAAGACATCGGTTTCTAACATCCGCAGTAGGTAAAAGGCTGTTAAATCTTCATAGCTAAATTTCCCTGCTTGAATGGCTTGTTGCAGTTCCGGAATTGATTTTTCGATAATTTCTGGTGCAAGTCGATGTAAGTAAGCAACATCTTGACCTACTAACTGTTCCTTGATTTGGCTAACCAAACGCTCACTTTCATATTGAATACGTTCTTGTGGCGCTTCATAATCAACCGTAATTTTTTCCATTCCCTCACTCATGACAATAACCTCTTTTTATCTTTTTTTCATATTGTAGCAGTGTTTTTCCCTGCTTACAAACTAAATGACTACTTTATTTATCATCTTGACAAAGTTTTTTTAAGCGTTTACGATAATTACAATAAAAGAAAAGGAGAAAATAGATGAAACGGTATCTTTTAGACATTTTTATCACTAGTTTGTATTTCGAAAAAAATCACTTAGCTAGTCAAAAAGCAATGGATAAAATGTTATATCTTATACATCTTCTCAACAATTTATTGATTACCCCGATACTATTTAGTCTTTTCAGCTATAGTATCAAAGAAAAATATGCATACTTCTCCTTACTCTTTTTATTGCCTATTTGTTTACTACTAGTGGGAGTAAAAGAAAGTACCCTCACTCTTCAAAATGAAAAAAGAAAATACTCGCTGTATAACCTCGGGCTTTCTTTTAAACAAATTCACTTTGCGATTGACTGGGCGCTTAATTATACAAAAATAATTGGTTTATCACTTTTTACTTATCTCTTTTTTATATTTCATTATGCTAAATATCAGCTCAATTTTAGCTACTTATTCATCGAGCTCGTACTTTTGGTCTGTGCAATCAGCATTCAACCAATATTATTGAAACCAAAATGGCAAAGTCTGGACCTCTTAGGCAGATATCTAATCAACTATCCTACTTTGGTAATTATCTTTTCAAGTATTTCGCTTTTCAAAAAAATGTTGACCGCAACGCTACAAGTACAGATATGGGTAGTTTTAATGATACTCATGATAGGCACCTTACTTTTGAGTTATCGAATCCTAAAAAACAAAATCCAATTACGATTCAATCAAAGCTCGCTATTTCTTGAATTTTCGATTCTTATACATGAATCTCACGTAACGATTTCTGCTTTTCTTTTCATGGTCCTAATCCTACCTGGTCTTTTAATATATTTTGCCTTTGAAGTAAGCCGAAATTATAGCTACCTTTTTAAAGACAGTATTCGATATTGTATACTATTTTGGTTCCTATTTATAGCTATCGGTAGCAATAACTCTTTTTTATCTACGTTGACAAGCTTTGATTTAGAAGCAAAACGGATGATTCAATTTCAGCATTTAGGTCACTTTTTACAAGAAAAATTTATACGAAAATTACAAATCAATTACCTACTCCATTTCTTTTGTGACGCTATCTACTTCTTAGTTTTTCTGAGTATGATTCCAGAAACTTGGACAGTAAAATTAATGATTGTGACTTTAATACTTCCTTATGCATTAGTCATATTACCAGCTAGTTTTCCGATTGCCACTTCCATCTACCCGAACTTTTTTAGAACCGGTCCATATTATAATCGACCAACGATAAAAGCAATTCTTATAAGTACTATCGGTATTCTTATATTTGAACTCATCAATTTAGTTGTCTTGTTTCAATTGCACCAGCCTAATGCCAACGTTTATTTGCTACTTACTTTCTGGGCACTATTGCATTTGATAGGAATCTTTCTGACTATTTTGGCCATTTATCTAACCAAAAAACATTTAACATATTTTGTGGAAAGGAATAGTAACCATGTCTCATAATCATTTAGAAATAAAAAACTTAAACTATAGCTATCCCAACCATACTTTTGCCTTAAAAAATATCCAATTGTCGTTAAAAGCTGGATATATTTATGGCTTAGTGGGTAAAAACGGCGCAGGCAAAACCACCTTATTAGATAATTTGGCTGGCTACTATTCTGCAAGCTATCCTTATCTTCTGTATAATAATGAACCTTTTACTCATGAATTAATCAAAAATAATTTAGGCTATCTCGAAACCAACTTATTATTATATGATTACTTGACGATTGATGAAAATATGAGATATATCTGTCACATTAGAAGGCTGCGATATCCTAGTGACGAAATGGATCACCTAATAGAACACTTTGAATTGACTCCTTTCTTGGACCGACCATTGAATCAATTATCAAAAGGAACGTTGCTTAAAGTTCATTTGATTATGACTCTTATTCACCAACCGGCAATTCTTTTATTAGATGAACCATTTGATGGATTAGATCCTACACAAGTCAAAAATCTACAAGAGCTATTGATAGATTATGCCCATCAAGGAAAAATCATTCTGGTTTCTTCCCACGTTTTAGCTTATCTCACTGACTTATGTAATGAAATTTTTTATATGCAAGAAGGAAGGATAACTGCTGACTTGTCCGCCAAAGAGTATACACAGCTAGCTGAACTCTTCCAATTAGACAATTAGAACGGGGCTGACCCATTAGTCTCTAATAAAAAATGAGTATATAAATAATCCGAACGTTCATTGTTGACTTCATGAGTAATCAAGTTGAACATTCGGATTTTCTTTGTCTTTTATTAATTATTTATTTCAT
>JAEWFE010000037.1 GCA_023389005.1 Bacillota bacterium | reverse complement strand
GTGATAAATTTCTGCTCAGCCGTCAAATCTGCTAGTTTTTGCTCATCTAATTCCTGCCAATAGTGCAAAAACAAGTCTTGATGCTGACTGATTTGTAATTCACGCATAATAATTGGCCCTTGTTGTGCTAGTTCAGTCAACGGATGCTCCACAAAATAACCAAAAGCTCGCCATTTTTTCTGAATACTTAATGGTAGATAACTGAGTTTTATACATAATTGTTCTAAAATTGATAATTGTTCAAACATAAAAAATCCCTCCTCATTTACTAAATACGCAAAAAAGGAGGGAAAACTTTTTTAAATCATATCTTTTATTGGGGCAAAGGTTTTGCGATGAATCGGTGTGACACCATATTTCGCTAATCCTTCTAGATGTTCCTTCGTGCCATAGCCAGCATTTTTGCCAAAACCATAGCCAGGATATTGTTTATCCAGTTCAACCATTAAGTGATCACGGTATACTTTGGCGATAATACTAGCCGCCGCAATACTCTGACTCCGTGCATCACCTTTGATTAATGAAGTTTGTTGAATATCTAAATCTAATTCCATTGCATCAATCAGCAAGTAATCTGGTTGCACCGCTAATTGGTCGACAGCTTTGGTCATTGCTAGGCGGGCAGCTTGATAGATATTGATGGCATCAATCGTTGTTTCATCTACCACCCCAATTCCAATGGCCACGGCTTTTTCCTGTATAATCTGATACAGACTTTCGCGTTTTATTTCGGATAATTGCTTAGAATCATTCAATCCTAAAATCAATTCATCATTAGGTAAAATCACCGCTGCAGCCACTACAGGTCCAGCTAATGGTCCACGGCCGACTTCATCAATCCCACAAATCGCCTGATAACCTTTTGTCAGTAATTCATTTTCAAATTGCCGCATTTCGTGTGCTTTTTTAATCAGAGCCTGTTCTTTGGCTAAGCGATTTTCAAATTGCTGAATTAATTTTTGCACGCCAGCTCGTTCATCTTCTCGTAATTGTAAAACATACTTATCTTGTGAATCATGGATTTGTGCCAATTTTTCCTTAATTTGGGCAATCGTTTCACACATGGCTAGTCACCTCTTCAGCGCGGTCCAAAGTATAGCGCCCTAATTTTCCTTGACGAATATCGTGAATAATCCGCTCACAAGCACGTTCATAATCTTCTCTAAACCCTAGTCCCATGGTCAAGTCCATAATTAATTCGCCACCAAGTAAACTTTCATCAGCAAATGGATAGCGAGCTTTTATTTGCCCAGGATAATAACGGGCAAAGAAGTCCAACCCATAAATGGTCAAATCATCTAAATGTAATAATTGGTCTTTAATCGCGCCGGTCAAAGCTAACTTCATCCCAATTTCTTGATCATCAAATTTTGGCCATAATATTCCTGGTGTATCAAGTAACTCCAACTCATTTCCTAGTTTTAACCATTGTTGGCCTTTTGTCACCCCTGGCTTATTTCCGGTTTGGGCAATTTTTTTACCTACCAATCTATTCAATAAGGTCGATTTGCCCACATTTGGAATACCGATAATCATTGCGCGGATTGCTCTGGGTTTAAGTCCTCTCGCCTTATCACGGGCAATCTTTTCGGCTAGTGCTTCTTTAGCTAAAGGTAAAATTTGTTTGACTCCTTGATTTTCTTGGGCATTAATGTCTAAAGCTAATATACCCTGAGCTTTAAAATACTCAATCCATTGCTGGGTTTGCTTTGGATCGGCTAAATCTGCTTTATTCAACAACATGATTCTAGGCTTTTGTTGTAAAATCTGATTTAATAATGGATTTCTAGAAGATATGGGTAATCTCGCATCCACTAATTCAAATACTATATCGACAAATTTTAATTTTTCACTTACTTCCCGTTTTGCTTTTGCCATATGACCGGGAAACCATTGAATATTCATAACAACTTCCTTCCTATACTTTATGGGTTAATCGTTGGTAATGCTTATAGATAAAAGAAAATTTACCACGCGCATTTTTCTTCCACGGCTTATCTTTGCCACAATAATGCAAAAAGACCGTATTTTGCACAATCCAATCCGCATCAATTAAACCAGCCGTTTTCGCATAATAATAAGCATGATAACGCGCATCAAAGTTATAAATCTCATCTGCCACCAATAAAATTTGATGTCCATATAACGCATTTAAAACATCTTGGTCAGGTAAAAATAATAACGGCCCATTTGAAGCTATGTAATTCATTATGTCTTCTCGCTTGACAGTTTGACGTATTTGCTCAAGATTCATTAACAACACGCCAGAATTAACATAAGAAGTCGCCTCAAAATTACCCAATCTAGCCTTATTAATTAAATCACGAATATTTGAATCCGCAATATGACTCGCCGCTGCATATAAAAAATCATCCAGTTTCATTTCATAAATCGTGGAAATATCGTTTAGACATAAAATATCAGCGTCAATGTATAAAACTTTATCCAAATCTTGTGGTAAATATTCATGCGCTAACAACCGATAATAAATCGTTTCTGGATAACGTTTACTAGTTGGTGCGTCTTGGAATTCATCCTTTCCAATAATGACAGGATAGTAAGTAACACCTAATCTTTTGCAAAAATCAAATATTTCACCGTTACGTGCTAAAGCTTCTTTTTGCAAAACATAAACTGAGCATGCTTGAACGTTGGAATTATGCACAATCGAAAATAGGGTTACTTTCCATTGGTCCACATAAGCATCATCGATTGAAAAAAGTAAATTCATCACTGCACCTCTCTTCACTTTTCCATGATAACCAAAAAATCACAAAAAAACAACTATCCACCCTAATCCTAGCGCAAAGTAATTCGCTATTTATTTTTCCACAGGTTGAGAATAGAAATTTTGTGACTTATTTAAACTTTCCCAATTTATCAGTATTTTTAAAGCAAACCTTACTTAGTTATTTCTGGAAAAAAGCGTTTTTTCTCCTCTAAAATGTTTCACATAGCGTGTAACAGAGGGACAAGTTTCACAACCGACTATTGATATTCGTCAATATTGAGCACCTGAACTATCTTCCTAAAAAAAGGGGCTGACCCATTAGTCCCTTTTGAATCCAAAAATCGAAGGCACCCTTGAAAGATGCCTTCGATTTTTTGTTTTTTTGAACGAAATATAGAGGCTTTTCCCCCTATATTTGGTTTTGTATGATTGTTTTTCCCTCATATTTCCTTACTCTAGTTACTAATTTCCTAAAATTGTG